>NZ_MIIV01000038.1:0-12313 GCF_001743015.1 Shigella sp. FC1567 | reverse complement strand
GCGCGGAAACTGCTGGGATAACAGCCCAATGGAACGCTTCTTCAGGAGTCTGAAGAACGAATGGATGCCGGTGGTGGGTTACGTAAGCTTCAGCGAGGCAGCTCACGCCATAACGGACTATATCGTTGGATATTACAGCGCACTAAGACCGCACGAATATAACGGTGGGTTACCCCCAAACGAATCGGAAAATCGATACTGGAAAAACTCTAACTCGGTGGCCAGTTTTTGTTGACCACTTCATTTATGGGGCGCGCGGTAGCCGCGCATCAGTTGGAAGGTGGCTGGAATGAAGGAGGAAAAGGCATCAGTATCGCTGATGTGATGACTGCTGGCGCTCACGGGGTGCCGCGTGAAGTGACAGAAGGCGTTATCGACGGGCTTAATTATCCCAATCATGAAGCAATTGATTTTTATCATCGCTATAAAACAGATATTCAGTTATTTGCCGAGATGGGATTCAAATGCTTTCGAACTTCCATTGCCTGGACACGAATCTTTCCGCAAGGTGACGAACAGGAGCCGAATGAAGAGGGTTTACAATTTTATGATGATCTGTTCGATGAATGCCTTAAGCAGGGAATGGAACCTGTGGTGACGCTTTCACATTTTGAGATGCCTTATCATCTGGTGACAAAATATGGTGGCTGGCGAAACCGTAAACTGATCGACTTTTTTATCCGCTTCGCATCAACGGTCTTCACGCGCTATAAAGAAAAAGTAAAGTACTGGATGACGTTTAACGAAATCAATAATCAGGTGAATTTCAGCGAAAGCCTGTGTCCATTTACTAATTCCGGTATCTTGTATTCGCCAGAGGAAGATATCAATGAGCGCGAACAAATAATGTACCAGGCGGTACATTACGAGTTAGTTGCCAGTGCCCTGGCGGTACAGACTGGAAAATCGATCAATCCTGAATTTAACATTGGCTGTATGATCGCCATGTATCCCATCTATCCTCTGACGTGTGTACCCAACGATATGATGATGGCCACGAAAGCAATGCATCGTCGTTACTGGTTTACTGATGTTCATGCTCGTGGATATTATCCGCAACATATGCTGAATTACTTTGCCAGGAAAGGATTCAACCTCGATATCACACCAGAAGATAACGCGATTCTTGCCAGTGGTTGTGTCGACTTTATCGGCTTTAGCTACTACATGTCTTTTACGACACAATTTTCGCCCGATAACCCGCAACTGGATTATGTTGAACCACGAGATTTGGTCAGCAACCCTTATATCGATACATCCGAATGGGGATGGCAAATTGATCCGGCAGGGCTACGTTATTCACTCAACTGGTTCTGGGATCATTTCCAGTTGCCGCTGTTTATTGTCGAAAATGGATTTGGTGCGGTTGACCAGAGACAAGCTGACGGCACGGTGAACGATCACTATCGCATTGATTACTTTGCTTCCCATATTCGGGAAATGAAAAAAGCCGTAGTTGAAGATGGTGTTGACTTAATTGGCTACACCCCGTGGGGCTGCATTGACCTGGTTTCTGCCGGAACAGGGGAAATGAAAAAGCGCTACGGAATGATTTATATCGATAAAGACAACGAAGGGAAGGGAACGCTGGAACGGATACGTAAAGCGTCGTTTTACTGGTATCGGGATCTCATCGCCAACAATGGCGAAAATATTTGAGACTTGAGGAAGATATTACGGAGATGTCAGGCTCTGTGATCAGAGCCTGACAATAACTACATAGCGTGTTGATTATAATAGGGCACGCCGAGCGCATCCGACTTATCACTGCCAGTACCCATGTGATTTAAATCAAACGTGGTTGTTCCTGCGATGGGGGAACAACCACGACATTGGCACAAGAAGTAACAACTGGCTGCGTGGTTTGTTCCGCAACGCCCTGCGCGGAAAAGAGAATAAGCGCAGCTGCTATTGCGGATGAAAGTGGTTTCATGATTGCCTCAGTGACGTTGTCACGTTATCAACTAGCTATTGTAATGATTTAATGGATGTAAAAAGCGCGATTCGCCCTGCATATTGGTCATCCGGTATTTATGTGGCGGAACATCAAAGTAATTTTTGAAGGTTCGGGTCAGAGTTTGTTGCGACTCGAAGCCATATCGTTCTGCCAGATAGAGTATCGGCTCGTTACTTTCCTTCAGCTTTTGCGCGATTTCCGTCATCTTACGGCTGCGGATGTATTGGCCTAATGAATGACCGGTTTCTTTTTTAAACATCCGTTGCAGGTGCCATTTAGAGTAACCTGAACGCTCTGACACTTTCTCCAGTGACAGTGGCGATTCCAGGTTGTCCTCGATCCAGTCCAAAATGCTATGAATGGTAATAGCGTCAGTATTGCGTCTGGACATCGTCATACCTCTTTTTTGTTTACGGCAGGACTTTCTTAAGCAAATGCTCAAGTGTTGCCACTTCGTCCGCCGTCAGGTTTTTTGTTAATTCTTGATGCAGGTCCTGGCCAACTAATTGATGGCATTGTTCGCATATTGCCGCGCCGCTGGTGGTAAGTTTTACCAGTACGCCGCGCTTATCATTCGGGTTCGGCAACCTTTCAACCCAGCCTTTACAGACCAGGCGATCCAGCATACGGGTCAGTGCTCCAAGGTCGACAGACAACACTTTTTTCAGTTCAACCGGAGTAATACACGCCGCGCAGCGGATAGAGCAGAGCACCTTAAACTGTGCCGCGGTAATATCCAGCGGAGACAGATACTCGTTAAGCAGACGATCTTTCTTCTGATTAACCATATGGATTAAGCGACCCAATGGAATAATTTCATTGAACAGATCGCTGGTACTTTTCACATTAGTTGCCCTGGCAAGTAATTAGTTGCAGGGGGTAATATTGCCCAGGCAAGTATAAGTCAAATAAATGAATTGACCGATGCCACGTTTTGCTAAATCGGTTCAAGTTTTGGTCAATGCGATGCAAGGTTAGCTAAAGAGTGACACTTTATCCTTGTTTACCCCTTATACTTTTCGCTGATAACCCAGATACACTGGATAACAACCACCAATGTTAGATTTGTTTAAAGCAATTGGCCTGGGGCTGGTGGTGTTACTGCCGTTAGCTAACCCATTAACAACTGTCGCGTTATTTCTTGGCCTGGCAGGCAACATGAACAGTGCCGAACGTAATCGTCAGTCGTTGATGGCCTCGGTGTACGTATTTGCCATCATGATGGTGGCGTATTACGCCGGGCAACTGGTGATGGATACATTTGGCATTTCGATTCCCGGTCTGCGAATTGCAGGCGGCTTAATCGTCGCGTTTATCGGTTTTCGGATGCTCTTTCCGCAACAGAAAGCGATTGATTCACCGGAGGCGAAAAGCAAGTCGGAAGAGCTGGAAGATGAACCCAGTGCCAATATTGCCTTTGTGCCGCTAGCAATGCCAAGTACCGCTGGTCCGGGAACCATAGCGATGATTATTAGCTCGGCGTCCACAGTGCGTCAGAGTTCAACCTTCGCTGATTGGGTACTGATGGTTGCGCCGCCGCTGATCTTTTTCCTGGTGGCGGTTATTTTGTGGGGAAGCCTACGCAGCTCCGGCGCAATTATGCGGCTGGTGGGCAAGGGTGGCATTGAAGCGATCTCCCGTCTGATGGGATTCCTGCTGGTATGTATGGGTGTGCAGTTTATTATTAACGGCATCCTGGAAATCATTAAAACGTACCATTAAAAAAGGCCCGAATGGGCCTTTCAACTATTGCGTCTGTTCTTCGAGTGTCACTGGCCAGCGGCGAAATATAATGATTGACCATATTAACGCGGCAAAAGCAGGCACCGCGCCCACATAACCAATCATCGACATTGACCAGTGCAAACTCACCTGATTACCTACCAACGCACCCGCCCCGATTCCAATATTAAATATGCCGGAGAATAGCGCCATCGCGACGTCGGTAGCATCTGGTGCCAGCGCCAGCACTTTAACCTGCATACCAAGCCCGATGATCATCATCGCGATCCCCCAGAAAATACTCAGCACCCCGAGGTGTATTTCACTGTTCGCCGCAGGTAGCAGCAGTGCCAGACACACCAGCAACAGCGCAATCGCCGTACTCACCAACGCAGACGCATACTGATTACCCAGTTTACCGAAAATCACGCTGCCAATAATGCCCGCACCACCGAGTAATAACAGTAATGCCGTGGCAAAGTTGGCGCTGAATCCCGCAATGTTTTGCACAAAAGGCTCGATATAGCTGTATGCCGTGTAATGGGCGGTGACAACCACCACAGTTAACAAATAAATGCTCATCAATGCCGGGCGGCGGAACAATAGCGGGAGGCTTTTCAATGAACCGGAATGCTCACTGGGCAGTAAGGGAAGTAACTTAATCAGGCACAAAAGGGTGATAAGCGCCCCAATACCAATCGCGAAGAAGGTCATTCGCCAACCGAAATACTGCCCCACAATGCGCCCGAGAGGTAAACCTAAGACCATCGCCAGTGCTGTACCGGTGGCAATTAAACTCAAGGCCTGTGCCCGCTTCCCGGCCGGAGCCATACGGATCGCCAGAGACGCCGTAATCGACCAGAAAATCGCATGTGCAAAAGCCACACCAATGCGACTGATCACCAGAACGGTAAAGCTCCACGATAAAAACGACAGTACGTGGCTGGCAATAAACACCACAAACAGGCAGATCAGTAATTTGCGCCGTTCAACCTGACTGGTCATTAACATAAAAGGCAATGACATTAGCGCTACTACCCATGCGTAAATGGTCAACATGATGCCGACCTGAGCGGTTTGCATGTGAAAACTTTGCGCAATGTCAGAGAGCAGGCCAACAGGGACAAATTCGGTGGTGTTGAAGATGAAGGCGGCGACTGCCAGCGTAACGACCCGTAGCCACGCCACTTTGCGGGAAACAGTGTTTGTTGTCATAACAGATTATCGGGTGAGTTGCGAAAAAGTGATGAAATGATCTTAAAACGGTTAATGATGTGAATACAATGCATTTGTGATCTGGATCGCGTTTTCCGTTTCTCTGACGCTGATTCTGTTCCGCGTCAGAGAGTCGGTAACATCACGGTTTAATGACGTTCAGGGAGGTCTGGCGTTTTGGCGGTTGCGGGTATAGGTGGTCTGACAGGGGAGCGAGGCCTGTTTTTCACCAGGTCTTCGTGAGTAACTTTTGGCGGCGTTTCATTTTTTACAAACAGTTTGAGGGTCCTGCGCGCCATATGCTTGATAATTTTATCATCACTTAATGATGCTGGCATCAACACGTCATTCAGATCACTTTCATTGGGATTCATAAATTGGTGATAGTGCAATAACATATTGGCGAAAAATAAAAAAAAGTCCTGAAAATGAGGAGATTCTTGTTCTGCTAAAAGGGATAAAAAGCAGATGCAGACTTCGGGTAGTACATGTTTGTTAGAACCTAATGAATCCATCAGGCTTTGCAATAAATCCTCTTTTAATTCGCCGTCTGTTATGTCGAGAATGGCGGTGATCAAGTTAGGATCTTTATTGACGAACCATCTGTGAACCTCAGAGTTACTCCATAATCGGGGGAGTATGACAAAATTACCGCGAGAGATAAAATTCAGGACAAGCAAATCAAACTGGCGTAAGTAATCTGCAGCGGTATGGTGATCCGGAGGCAGGGGTTCAATATGTGGTGTATGCGCTTTTTTGATGGGGACGCCAAGGTGGATCATTGGAAATTGTTCAATAAAATCATTCAGAAACAGAAAGAGCACACGCTCGACGCCGGTGTGAAATACGCGCCCCATAGTGACAGGCTTTGGGTTGGGAGCGCAAAAATATTAATTTCTCCATCATGGCGAAAATTATCTAAATAAATAGGGTTTAAATTTATTACTACCTGAAATTCAATATTTTCTTTGTGTCTTCCATTCTTGACGGGATAAGTGAGTTTAAACTGAACCTTTTCATTGTATAGTGTGTCGTTACCCCGAAAAGAAGTCCTCTGAATATATGATAAGTTATCAAGGTTGTTAAATATCTTTTTTGTGGCTGAGTTGGTGTTTAAAGACGTGCGCCACTCTTCATCACATATTATGGTACTGAGTGCATCAATAAAATTCTTTAAAACTTCTTTTACCTGAGGTGCAATATTACGTACGGGAAAATCATCAGGAAGAAATATGTAATTACTGATGCTTACTGGCGTAACCATATTTGCCCCATATAGTCATAAGTCATCGGAACATCACTATATAGGGCATTTGAGCTGCAAGAACTATCAAAAATAGCTCATTGGTAACCCTGTTTTGCCGAGTCAGGCACATCCAGTAGTTGAATAAATGCCTCAAGCGGACGCGTTTTCGCACCACGACGCCAGACCAGCCAGGTTGTTAACCAACGCCATTGCTCAGCTAACGGCCACGCTTCAACCTGGTGATGCCCCGGCATACTTTCCAGCATAGAGCGTGGAATAAGCGCAATGCCTGCTCCTGCGACCACACAGGCCAACATCCCGTGATACGACTCCATCTCGTGAATAGTTCCCGGAGCGGCACCGTCAGCATGAAACCAGCTCTCGAAGTGGCGACGATACGAACAATTGGCGCGGAAGGCATAAATGTTACTGCCGTTAACCTGACTGGCGCGGATTACTGGCGCATGACCTTGTGGCGTGACGATCATCAGCTCCTCGCGGTATACCGGTATCCCGTCAATGGCAGTATGGTTAATGGGCCCATCAATAAATGCCGCATTCAGTTTTCCCTCCAGCACTCCTTCCAGCATAGTGCCGGAAGGGCCGGTGGAAAGTGAAAACTGAATTTTGGGATAACGATGGTTGAATTCCGCCAGCGTGGCCGGAATGCGCACTGCTGCGGTGCTTTCCAGCGAACCAAGAGAAAATAAACCTTGCGGCTCATCGCCAGCGACAACGCTCCGCGCTTCATCCACTAACGCGAGAATTTGTTGGCTATAGCGTAAAAAGTTATGCCCGGCAGGAGAGAGACGTAAACGCTGATTCTCGCGAATAAACAGATCTACCCCCAGTTCTGTTTCCAGCTGGCGTAGACGGATAGTGAGATTCGACGGCACGCGAAGCACTATTGCTGCTGCCTGGGTTATGCTGCCAGCTTCGGCAACCGCGTTGAACATCTCCAGTTGGGTCAGATCCATAATATTCTCGATTCGTGAATAAGTGGCTTAATATTATTCATTTTAAAGCAAGAGTAAATCTGCGTATCTTCATACCATGACTCATAAAGGAGATACCCCGATGACCATTACTCCGGCAACTCATGCAATTTCGATAAATCCTGCCACGGGTGAACAACTTTCTGTGCTGCCGTGGGCTGGCGCTAACGATATCGAAAACGCACTTCAGCTGGCGGCAGCAGGCTTTCGCGACTGGCGCGAGACAAATATAGATTATCGTGCTGAAAAACTGCGTGGTATCGGTAAGGCTCTGCGCGCCCGTAGCGAAGAAATGGCGCAAATGATCACCCGTGAAATGGGCAAACCAATCAATCAGGCGCGCGCTGAAGTGGCGAAATCGGCGAATTTGTGTGACTGGTATGCAGAACATGGTCCGGCAATGCTGAAGGCGGAACCTACGCTGGTGGAAAATCAGCAGGCAGTTATTGAGTATCGACCGTTGGGGACGATTCTGGCGATTATGCCGTGGAACTTTCCGTTATGGCAGGTGATGCGTGGCGCGGTTCCCATCATTCTTGCAGGTAACGGCTACTTACTTAAACATGCGCCGAATGTGATGGGCTGTGCTCAGCTCATTGCCCAGGTGTTTAAAGATGCGGGAATCCCGCAAGGCGTATATGGCTGGCTGAATGCCGACAACGACGGTGTCAGTCAAATGATTAAAGATTCGCGCATTGCTGCTGTCACGGTGACCGGAAGTGTTCGTGCGGGAGCGGCTATTGGCGCACAGGCTGGAGCGGCACTGAAAAAATGCGTACTGGAACTGGGCGGTTCGGATCCATTTATTGTGCTTAACGATGCCGATCTGGAACTGGCGGTTAAAGCGGCGGTAGCCGGACGTTATCAGAATACCGGACAGGTTTGTGCAGCGGCAAAACGCTTTATTATCGAAGAGGGAATTGCTTCTGCATTTACCGAACGTTTTGTGGCAGCTGCGGCAGCCTTGAAAATGGGCGATCCCCGTGATGAAGAGAACGCTCTCGGACCAATGGCTCGTTTTGATTTACGTGATGAGCTGCATCATCAGGTGGAGAAAACCCTGGCGCAGGGTGCGCGTTTGTTACTGGGCGGGGAAAAGATGGCTGGGGCAGGTAACTACTATCCGCCAACGGTTCTGGCGAATGTTACCCCAGAAATGACCGCGTTTCGGGAAGAAATGTTTGGCCCTGTTGCGGCAATCACCGTTGCGAAAGATGCAGAACATGCGCTGGAACTGGCTAATGATAGTGAGTTCGGCCTTTCAGCGACCATTTTTACCACCGACGAAACACAGGCCAGACAGATGGCGGCACGTCTGGAATGCGGTGGGGTGTTTATCAATGGTTATTGTGCCAGCGACGCGCGAGTGGCCTTTGGTGGCGTGAAAAAGAGTGGCTTTGGTCGTGAGCTTTCCCATTTCGGCTTACACGAATTCTGTAATATCCAGACGGTGTGGAAAGACCGGATCTGACGCGACATATTCAGCTCTGATATACTCGCAGGTCTTTTCAGACCTGCGGTCCAGGAGTAGAAAGTGGCAGTCGCCATGGATAATGCAATTTTAGAAAACATCTTGCGGCAAGTGCGGCCGCTCATTGGTCAGGGTAAAGTCGCGGATTATATTCCGGCGCTGGCTACAGTAGACGGTTCCCGATTGGGTATTGCTATCTGTACCGTTGACGGACAGCTTTTTCAGGCCGGAGACGCGCAAGAACGTTTTTCCATTCAGTCTATTTCCAAAGTGCTGAGTCTCGTTGTCGCCATGCGTCATTACTCCGAAGAGGAAATCTGGCAACGCGTCGGCAAAGATCCGTCTGGATCACCGTTCAATTCTTTAGTGCAACTGGAAATGGAGCAGGGTATTCCGCGTAATCCGTTTATTAATGCTGGTGCGCTGGTGGTCTGCGATATGTTGCAAGGGCGATTAAGCGCACCACGGCAACGTATGCTGGAAGTCGTGCGCGGCTTAAGCGGTGTGTCTGATATTTCATACGATACGGTGGTAGCGCGTTCCGAATTTGAACATTCTGCGCGAAATGCGGCTATCGCCTGGCTGATGAAGTCGTTTGGCAATTTCCATCATGACGTGACAACCGTTCTGCAAAACTACTTTCATTACTGCGCTCTGAAAATGAGCTGTGTAGAGCTGGCCCGGACGTTTGTCTTTCTGGCTAATCAGGGGAAAGCTATTCATATTGATGAACCTGTGGTGACGCCAATGCAGGCGCGGCAAATTAACGCGCTGATGGCGACCAGTGGTATGTACCAGAACGCGGGGGAGTTTGCCTGGCGGGTGGGGCTACCGGCGAAATCTGGCGTTGGTGGCGGTATTGTGGCGATTGTTCCGCATGAAATGGCCATCGCTGTCTGGAGTCCGGAACTGGATGATGCAGGTAACTCGCTTGCGGGTATCGCCGTCCTTGAACAATTGACGAAACAGTTAGGGCGTTCGGTTTATTAATGCAGTCTCTCGATCCACTCTTCGCGCGTTTATCCCGTTCAAAATTTCGCTCTCGCTTTCGTCTGGGCATGAAAGAGCGTCAGTATTGCCTGGAGAAAGGCGCGCCAGTCATCGAACAACATGCGGCGGATTTTGTCGCTAAACGTCTTGCTCCGGCATTACCGGCTAATGACGGTAAGCAAACACCCATGCGCGGGCATCCGGTGTTTATCGCTCAGCACGCCACCGCGACCTGCTGTCGCGGTTGTCTGGCTAAGTGGCATAACATTCCGCAGGGTGTTTCGTTAAGCGAAGAACAACAACGTTATATCGTGGCGGTAATCTATCACTGGCTGGTTGTACAGATGAATCAGCCATGAGAATTGCGGAAAACGATAAAATAGCATTCCCAGGGTACCTTTATTTGCCGCCGCTGTTAGCGAACATGCTATCCTTTATGAGAATTTACTTATTACGTTGAGATAATTGCCACCCGCAATTGTATGGACAGATAATTAATGCATGTACACCCCATTTCAACTTTCCGTTTGTTCCAGGAAGGTCATCTGCTACGTAATAGCATCGCTATTTTTGCGCTAACCACGCTGTTCTATTTTATTGTTGCAGAGTTACGGCTGGTTCACGAACTTTCTCTTTTCTGGCCGCTGAATGGCGTAATGGCGGGGGTGTTTGCCCGCTATGTCTGGCTTAATCGACTGCATTACTATGCGATCAGTTATGTGGCGATGCTGGTTTATGATGCCATAACCACCGAATGGGGACTGGTTTCACTGGTTATCAATTTCTCCAATATGATGTTTATTGTTACCGTCGCCTTACTGGTCGTGCGGGATAAGCGTCTGGGGAAAAATAAGTATGAGCCAGTAAGTGCCTTACGGCTATTTAATTACTGTCTGATTGCCGCATTATTATGCGCTATTGTCGGGGCGATTGGTTCGGTCAGTATTGATAGTCTGGATTTCTGGCCTTTGCTTGCGGACTGGTTCAGTGAGCAATTCTCAACGGGCGTGTTGATCGTGCCTTGTATGCTGACGTTGGCTATTCCTGGAGTGCTGCCGCGCTTTAAAGCAGAACAGATGATGCCCGCCATCGCGCTTATTGTGTCGGTTATTGCCTCGGTAGTCATTGGCGGAGCGGGGAGTCTGGCGTTCCCGCTGCCTGCATTAATCTGGTGTGCAGTGCGCTATACGCCGCAGGTAACATGTCTGTTGACCTTTGTCACCGGTGCGGTGGAAATCGTACTGGTGGCAAATTCGGTGATTGATATCTCGGTCGGTTCGCCGTTCTCCATTCCGGAAATGTTCTCCGCACGTCTCGGTATTGCCACGATGGCGATATGCCCAATTATGGTTTCTTTTAGCGTGGCAGCGATCAATTCGCTAATGAAGCAAGTTGCGCTGCGAGCCGACTTTGATTTTCTGACTCAGGTTTACTCACGGTCCGGTCTTTATGAGGCGCTGAAAAGTCCATCGCTGAAACAGACACAACATCTGACGGTCATGCTGCTTGATATCGACTATTTCAAAAGCATTAACGATAACTATGGACATGAATGTGGCGATAAAGTGTTAAGCGTGTTTGCCCGGCATATTCAGAAGATTGTCGGTGATAAGGGGCTGGTGGCGCGCATGGGCGGCGAAGAATTTGCTGTTGCAGTGCCGTCGGTGAATCCTGTCGATGGTCTGCTAATGGCGGAAAAAATCCGTAAAGGCGTTGAACTGCAACCATTCACCTGGCAACAAAAAACGCTTTATCTCATGGTAAGTATTGGCGTCGGTAGTGGTCGCGCATCGTACCGAACGCTGACCGATGATTTTAATAAATTGATGGTCGAAGCCGATACGTGTCTGTATCGCTCGAAGAAAGATGGGCGCAACCGTACCAGCACTATGCGTTACGGTGAGGAAGTTGTCTGACATCTTTATTCATTCCGCGCGATTTGAATGCAATGTGTTCTACCACTTTATGATCCAGGAAAAGGCGTATTTCCTCGATTAAACCATGATCCGCGCCACACTTTTCTCATAAAACTGCTCATTAATCATCAGGAGTTGATCAAAACAGGGGTTCGGCGTATTAAATTTTGCTAACCTGTCGCACCAATTCAAGCGGGTTGTATGACTAATCAGAAGGGAACCCATTGTGAAAACACTAAATCGTCGCGATATTCCCGGTGCACAGTATCCAGAACGTATCATTCAGTTTGGTGAAGGTAACTTCCTGCGCGCCTTTGTTGACTGGCAAATCGATCTCCTGAATGAGCACACCGATCTGAATTCTGGCGTGGTCGTTGTTCGTCCGATTGAAACTTCATTCCCGCCGTCACTGAGCACGCAGGATGGTCTGTACACCACCATTATCCGTGGCCTGAATGAGAAGGGGTGAAGTGGTCAACAAAAACTGGCCACCGAGTTAGAGTTTTTCCAGTATCGCTTTTCCGATTCGTTTGGGGGTAACCCACCGTTATATTCGTGCGGTCTTAGTGCGCTGTAATATCCAACGATATAGTCCGTTATGGCGTGAGCTGCCTCGCTGAAGCTTACGTAACCCACCACCGGCATCCATTCGTTCTTCAGACTCCTGAAGAAGCGTTCCATTGGGCTGTTATCCCAGCAGTTTCGTAAGCGTCAACGGAGCACCGTATTGACGCTTATTTATTGGTGAGTGCTACGTTCCATGGCAGGAGTTCGTCAACACGGTTGGAAGGCCATTCCGGC
>NZ_MIIV01000037.1:0-12315 GCF_001743015.1 Shigella sp. FC1567 | reverse complement strand
CGTTACACTCAGCGCATTGAGCGACATAATCTGAATCTGAGACAACATCTGGCAAGGCTGGGACGGAAGTCACTGTCGTTCTCAAAATCGGTGGAGCTGCATGACAAGGTCATCGGGCATTATCTGAACATAAAACACTATCAGTAAGTTGGAGTCATTACCTGACAAAGGCACTTTTTTCTGTTTATCTATCAATAAATTCAGAATATTATCTGTTCTTAATCGACTGAAAGATAGGGATTTTAATCACTATTATCACAAAATACTGCGCTAAACCCTTAATCAGACAGGCAAAAACAGTGCAGTATAAAAAAAGAACAGTCTGATTTGTTAACACATAAAAACAAAGCAACACAACATCACGAATGGGGATTTTTGACTATGAAACGGAATGCGAAAACTATCATCGCAGGGATGATTGCACTGGCAATTTCACACACCGCTATGGCTGACGATATTAAAGTCGCCGTTGTCGGCGCGATGTCCGGCCCGATTGCCCAGTGGGGCGATATGGAATTTAACGGCGCGCGTCAGGCGATTAAAGACATTAATGCCAAAGGGGGAATTAAGGGCGACAAGCTGGTTGGCGTGGAATATGACGACGCCTGCGACCCGAAACAAGCCGTTGCGGTCGCCAACAAAATCGTTAATGACGGCATTAAATACGTTATTGGTCATCTGTGTTCTTCTTCTACCCAACCTGCATCAGATATCTACGAAGACGAAGGTATTCTGATGATCTCACCGGGAGCGACCAACCCGGAGCTGACCCAACGCGGTTATCAACACATTATGCGTACTGCCGGGCTGGACTCTTCCCAGGGGCCAACGGCGGCAAAATACATTCTTGAGACGGTGAAGCCCCAGCGCATCGCCATCATTCACGACAAACAACAGTATGGCGAAGGGCTGGCGCGTTCGGTGCAGGACGGGCTGAAAGCGGCTAACGCCAACGTCGTCTTCTTCGACGGTATTACCGCCGGGGAGAAAGATTTCTCCGCGCTGATCGCCCGCCTGAAAAAAGAAAACATCGACTTCGTTTACTACGGCGGTTACTACCCGGAAATGGGGCAGATGCTGCGCCAGGCCCGTTCCGTTGGCCTGAAAACTCAGTTTATGGGGCCGGAAGGTGTGGGTAACGCATCATTGTCGAATATTGCCGGTGATGCTGCCGAAGGCATGTTGGTCACTATGCCAAAACGCTATGACCAGGATCCGGCAAACCAGGGCATCGTTGATGCGCTGAAAGCAGACAAGAAAGATCCGTCCGGGCCTTATGTCTGGATCACCTACGCGGCGGTGCAATCTCTGGCGACTGCCCTTGAGCGTACTGGCA
Source organism: Shigella sp. FC1567 (assembly GCF_001743015.1). Taxonomy (NCBI): domain Bacteria; kingdom Pseudomonadati; phylum Pseudomonadota; class Gammaproteobacteria; order Enterobacterales; family Enterobacteriaceae; genus Shigella; species Shigella sp. FC1567. Next base: position 10,979 of record NZ_MIIV01000037.1, on the reverse strand, counting down.
GCGATGAGCCGCTGGCGCTGGTGAAAGATTTAAAAGCTAACGGTGCAAACACCGTGATTGGGCCGCTGAACTGGGATGAAAAAGGCGATCTTAAGGGATTTGATTTTGGTGTCTTCCAGTGGCACGCCGACGGTTCATCCACGGCAGCCAAGTGATCATCCCACCGCCCGTAAAATGCGGGCGGGTTTAGAAAGGTTACCTTATGTCTGAGCAGTTTTTGTATTTCTTGCAGCAGATGTTTAACGGCGTCACGCTGGGCAGTACCTACGCGCTGATAGCCATCGGCTACACCATGGTTTACGGCATTATCGGCATGATCAACTTCGCCCACGGCGAGGTTTATATGATTGGCAGCTACGTCTCATTTATGATCATCGCCGCGCTGATGATGATGGGCATTGATACCGGCTGGCTGCTGGTGGCGGCGGGATTCGTCGGCGCAATCGTCATTGCCAGCGCCTACGGCTGGAGTATCGAACGGGTAGCCTATCGCCCGGTGCGTAACTCTAAGCGCCTGATTGCGCTCATCTCGGCAATCGGCATGTCCATCTTCCTGCAAAACTACGTTAGCCTGACTGAAGGTTCGCGTGACGTGGCGCTGCCCAGTCTGTTTAACGGTCAGTGGGTGGTGGGGCATAGCGAAAACTTCTCTGCCTCTATTACCACCATGCAGGCAGTGATCTGGATTGTTACTTTCCTCGCCATGCTGGCGCTGACGATTTTCATTCGTTATTCCCGTATGGGGCGCGCCTGCCGTGCCTGCGCGGAAGATCTGAAAATGGCGAGCCTGCTTGGCATCAACACCGACCGGGTGATTGCTTTGACCTTTGTTATTGGCGCGGCGATGGCGGCAGTGGCTGGCGTACTGCTCGGTCAGTTCTACGGCGTCATTAACCCCTATATCGGCTTTATGGCCGGGATGAAAGCCTTTACCGCTGCGGTGCTCGGTGGGATTGGCAGCATTCCAGGGGCGATGATTGGTGGGCTGATCCTGGGGATTGCGGAGGCGCTCTCTTCTGCCTATCTGAGTACGGAATATAAGGATGTGGTTTCATTTGCCCTGCTGATTCTGGTGCTGCTGGTGATGCCGACCGGTATTCTGGGTCGCCCGGAGGTAGAGAAAGTATGAAACCGATGCATATTGCAATGGCGCTGCTCTCTGCCGCGATGTTTTTTGTCCTGGCGGGCGTCTTTATGGGCGTGCAACTGGAGCTGGATGGCACCAAACTGGTGGTCGACACGGCTTCAGACATCCGTTGGCAGTGGGTGTTTATCGGCACGGCGGTGGTCTTTTTCTTCCAGCTTTTGCGACCGGCTTTCCAGAAAGGGCTAAAAAGCGTTTCCGGACCGAAGTTTATTCTGCCCGCGATTGATGGCTCCACGGTGAAGCAGAAACTGTTCCTCGTGGCGCTGTTGGTGCTTGCGGTGGCGTGGCCGTTTATGGTGTCACGTGGGACGGTGGATATCGCCACTCTGACCATGATCTACATTATCCTCGGTCTCGGGCTGAATGTGGTTGTTGGTCTTTCTGGTCTGCTGGTGCTGGGGTACGGCGGTTTTTACGCCATCGGCGCTTACACCTTTGCGCTGCTCAATCACTATTACGGCTTGGGCTTCTGGACTTGTCTGCCGATTGCCGGGTTAATGGCAGCGGCGGCGGGCTTCCTGCTCGGCTTTCCGGTGCTGCGTCTGCGCGGTGATTATCTGGCGATCGTTACCCTCGGCTTCGGCGAAATTGTGCGCATATTGCTGCTCAATAACACCGAAATTACCGGCGGCCCGAACGGAATCAGTCAGATCCCGAAACCGACTTTCTTCGGCCTTGAGTTCAGCCGTACCGCCCGTGAAGGCGGTTGGGACACGTTCAGTAATTTCTTTGGCCTGAAATACGATCCCTCCGATCGCGTCATCTTCCTGTATCTGGTGGCGTTGCTGCTGGTGGTGCTAAGCCTGTTTGTCATTAACCGCCTGCTGCGGATGCCGCTGGGGCGTGCGTGGGAAGCGTTGCGTGAAGATGAGATCGCCTGCCGTTCGCTGGGCTTAAGCCCGCGTCGTATCAAGCTGACCGCTTTTACCATCAGTGCCGCGTTTGCCGGTTTTGCCGGAACGCTGTTTGCTGCGCGCCAGGGCTTTGTCAGCCCGGAATCCTTCACCTTTGCTGAATCGGCGTTTGTACTGGCGATAGTGGTGCTCGGCGGTATGGGATCGCAGTTTGCGGTGATTCTGGCGGCAATTTTGCTGGTGGTGTCGCGCGAGTTGATGCGTGATTTCAACGAATACAGCATGTTAATGCTCGGTGGTTTGATGGTGCTGATGATGATCTGGCGTCCGCAGGGCTTGCTGCCCATGACGCGCCCGCAACTGAAGCTGAAAAACGGCGCAGCGAAAGGAGAGCAGGCATGAGTCAGCCATTATTATCTGTGAACGGCCTGATGATGCGCTTCGGCGGCCTGCTGGCGGTGAACAACGTCAATCTTGAACTGTACCCGCAGGAGATCGTCTCGTTAATCGGTCCTAACGGTGCCGGAAAAACCACGGTCTTTAACTGCCTGACCGGATTCTACAAACCCACTGGAGGCACCATTTTACTGCGCGATCAGCATCTGGAAGGTTTACCGGGGCAGCAAATTGCCCGCATGGGCGTGGTGCGTACCTTCCAGCATGTGCGTCTGTTCCGTGAAATGACGGTGATTGAAAACCTGCTGGTGGCGCAGCATCAGCAACTGAAAACCGGGCTGTTCTCTGGCCTGTTGAAAACGCCATCCTTCCGTCGCGCCCAGAGCGAAGCGCTCGATCGCGCCGCGACCTGGCTTGAGCGCATTGGTTTGCTGGAACACGCCAACCGTCAGGCGAGTAACCTGGCCTATGGTGACCAGCGCCGTCTTGAGATTGCCCGCTGCATGGTGACGCAGCCGGAGATTTTAATGCTCGACGAACCTGCGGCAGGTCTTAACCCGAAAGAGACGAAAGAGCTGGATGAGCTGATTGCCGAACTGCGCAATCATCACAACACCACTATCTTGTTGATTGAACACGATATGAAGCTGGTGATGGGAATTTCGGACCGAATTTACGTGGTCAATCAGGGGACGCCACTGGCAAACGGTACGCCGGAGCAAATCCGTAATAACCCGGACGTGATCCGTGCCTATTTAGGTGAGGCATAAGATGGAAAAAGTCATGTTGTCCTTTGACAAAGTCAGCGCCCACTACGGCAAAATCCAGGCACTGCATGAGGTGAGCCTGCATATCAATCAGGGCGAGATTGTCACGCTGATTGGCGCGAACGGGGCGGGGAAAACCACCTTGCTCGGCACGTTATGCGGCGATCCGCGCGCCGCCAGCGGGCGAATTGTGTTTGATGATAAAGACATTACCGACTGGCAGACGGCGAAAATCATGCGCGAAGCGGTAGCGATTGTCCCGGAAGGGCGTCGCGTCTTCTCGCGGATGACGGTGGAAGAGAACCTGGCGATGGGCGGCTTTTTTGCCGAACGCGACCAGTTCCAGGAGCGCATAAAGTGGGTGTATGAACTGTTTCCACGTCTGCATGAGCGCCGTGTTCAGCGGGCAGGCACCATGTCCGGCGGTGAGCAACAAATGCTGGCGATTGGTCGCGCGCTGATGAGCAACCCGCGTTTGCTGCTACTTGATGAGCCATCGCTCGGTCTTGCGCCGATTATCATCCAGCAAATTTTCGACACCATCGAGCAGCTGCGCGAGCAGGGGATGACTATCTTCCTCGTCGAGCAGAACGCCAACCAGGCGCTAAAGCTGGCGGATCGCGGCTACGTGCTGGAAAACGGCCATGTGGTGCTCTCCGATACCGGCGATGCGCTGCTGGCGAACGAAGCAGTGAGAAGTGCGTATTTAGGCGGGTAATAACACGTTGATTGATAAGGAGTCAAAAGACTCCTTTGAGACAGGTGACAAATGTAAAATTGCCTGATGCGCTGCGCTTATCAGGCCTACTGGGTGAGTTGCAATATATTGAATTTGCACGATCTTGTAGGCCGGATAAGGCGTTTACGCCGCATCCGGCATGAAACGATGAGTAATCTGTAGAGTTTGATTCAGACCTTCTATTTTTCCGCTTATCCGTGCCCCATCTCCCATTTTCCCTCACCCACGCCGTCACCGCCTTGTCATCTTTCTGACACCTTACTATCTTACAAATGTAACAAAAAAGTTATTTTTCTGTAATTCGAGCATGTCATGTTACCCCGCGAGCATAAAACGCGTGAATTCGCGCATTCGGTACAACAAGAGAGATAAACGATGAAACCGTTACATTATACAGCTTCAGCACTGGCGCTCGGACTGGCGTTAATGGGGAATGCACAGGCAGTGACGACCATTCCGTTCTGGCATTCTATGGAAGGGGAACTGGGTAAAGAGGTGGATTCTCTGGCCCAACGTTTTAACGCCGAAAATCCGGATTACAAAATTGTACCGACCTATAAAGGCAACTACGAACAGAATTTAAGCGCGGGGATTGCCGCATTTCGTACCGGCAACGCTCCGGCTATTTTGCAGGTTTATGAAGTTGGCACCGCCACCATGATGGCATCGAAAGCCATTAAACCGGTATATGACGTGTTTAAAGAGGCGGGGATTCAATTCGATGAGTCGCAGTTTGTGCCGACGGTTTCCGGTTACTACTCCGACAGCAAAACGGGCCACTTACTCTCCCAGCCATTCAACAGCTCGACTCCCGTTCTCTATTACAACAAAGACGCCTTCAAGAAAGCGGGGTTAGACCCGGAACAGCCGCCGAAAACCTGGCAGGATCTGGCGGACTATGCCGCGAAACTGAAAGCCTCCGGCATGAAGTGCGGCTACGCCAGCGGCTGGCAGGGCTGGATCCAACTGGAAAATCGACACCTTCCCGGTGATCGACGCCGCCACGTCCGGCGGGCCGGTTCAGGCCACCACGACGCTGATTTATAAGATCTACCGCGAAGGTTTTACCGGACTGGATCTGGCTTCGTCTGCCGCACAGTCGGTGGTGTTGATGTTCCTCGTCATCGTGCTGACGGTGGTGCAGTTCCGCTATGTTGAAAGCAAGGTGCGTTACCAATGATTGAGAACCGTCCGTGGCTGACGATATTCAGCCATACCATGCTGATCCTCGGGATCGCGGTGATTCTCTTCCCGCTGTACGTGGCGTTTGTCGCGGCGACGCTGGATAAACAGGCCGTCTATGCCGCGCCGATGACGCTCATCCCCGGCACACATCTGCTGGAAAATATCCACAACATCTGGGTTAACGGGGTAGGTACGAATAGCGCGCCGTTCTGGCGGATGTTGCTTAACAGCTTTGTGATGGCGTTCAGCATTACGCTCGGCAAAATTACCGTCTCGATGCTCTCGGCATTTGCCATTGTCTGGTTTCGTTTTCCGCTACGTAACCTCTTCTTCTGGATGATTTTTATCACCCTGATGCTGCCGGTTGAAGTACGTATCTTCCCGACGGTGGAAGTCATCGCCAACCTGAAGATGCTCGACAGCTACGCCGGTTTAACGCTGCCGCTGATGGCCTCGGCGACCACCACGTTTCTGTTTCGCCAGTTCTTTATGACGCTGCCGGATGAACTGGTGGAAGCGGCGCGGATCGACGGCGCATCGCCAATGCGCTTCTTTTGCGACATCGTTTTTCCGCTCTCCAAAACTAATCTGGCGGCGCTGTTTGTGATCACCTTTATTTACGGCTGGAACCAGTATTTGTGGCCGTTGTTGATTATTACCGACGTGGATCTCGGCACCACCGTGGCAGGGATCAAAGGGATGATCGCCACTGGCGAAGGCACCACGGAATGGAACTCAGTGATGGCGGCGATGTTGTTAACCCTGATCCCACCAGTAGTGATTGTTTTAGTGATGCAGCGTGCCTTCGTGCGCGGCCTGGTCGATAGTGAGAAATAAGATGGCAGGACTGAAATTACAGGCAGTAACCAAAAGCTGGGATGGCAAAACCCAGGTCATTAAACCGCTGACCCTTGATGTGGCTGATGGCGAATTTATCGTGATGGTCGGGCCGTCTGGCTGCGGGAAATCGACGCTGCTGCGTATGGTTGCCGGGCTGGAGCGGGTGACCGAAGGCGATATCTGGATCAACGACCAGCGCGTGACTGAAATGGAGCCGAAAGATCGCGGGATTGCGATGGTGTTCCAGAACTACGCGCTTTATCCGCATATGAGCGTCGAAGAAAACATGGCGTGGGGGCTTAAAATTCGCGGCATGGGCAAGCAGCAAATTGCCGAGCGCGTTAAAGAAGCGGCGCGCATTCTGGAGCTGGACGGTCTGCTCAAACGTCGCCCGCGTGAGCTATCCGGCGGTCAGCGTCAGCGTGTAGCGATGGGCCGCGCGATTGTGCGCGATCCGGCGGTGTTCCTGTTTGATGAGCCGCTCTCTAACCTCGATGCCAAGCTGCGCGTGCAGATGCGTCTTGAACTGCAACAGTTGCACCGTCGCCTGAAAACGACTTCACTCTACGTTACTCACGATCAGGTTGAAGCGATGACGCTCGCCCAGCGAGTAATGGTGATGAACGGCGGCGTTGCCGAACAGATTGGCACACCAGTTGAAGTCTACGAAAAGCCCGCCAGCCTGTTTGTAGCGAGTTTTATCGGCAGTCCGGCGATGAACCTGCTGACAGGCCGCGTGAATAACGAAGGCACGCATTTCGAACTGGACGGCGGTATTGAGCTGCCGCTAAACGGTGGCTACCGTCAGTATGCCGGGCGTAAAATGACTCTCGGCATTCGCCCGGAACATATTGTGCTAAGCTCGCAGGCAGAAGGCGGCGTACCGCTGGTGATGGACACGCTGGAGATCCTCGGCGCAGATAACCTGGCGCACGGACGCTGGGGCGAGCAGAAGCTGGTGGTGCGACTGGCGCATCAGGAGCGCCCGACGGCAGGCAGCACGCTGTGGCTGCATCTGGCGGAAAATCAGCTGCATCTTTTTGATGGTGAAACAGGACAACGAGTATGAGTAACTGGCCTTATCCCCGCATCGTCGCTCATCGTGGCGGCGGTAAGCTGGCCCCGGAAAACACCCTGGCGGCAATCGACGTCGGGGCAAAATACGGTCATAAGATGATCGAATTTGACGCGAAGTTATCGAAAGATGGCGAGATCTTCCTGCTCCATGACGACAATCTCGAACGCACCAGCAACGGCTGGGGCGTCGTGGGTGAACTGAACTGGCAGGATTTACTGCGCGTGGATGCGGGCAGTTGGTACAGCAAAGCGTTTAAAGGTGAGCCGCTGCCGTTGCTTTCGCAGGTGGCGGAACGCTGTCGCGAACATGGGATGATGGCGAATATCGAAATCAAACCCACCACTGGCACTGGACCATTAACGGGCAAAATGGTGGCGCTGGCGGCACGCCAACTGTGGGCCGGTATGACGCCGCCGCTGCTGTCATCGTTTGAGATTGATGCTTTAGAAGCTGCACAGCTGGCGGCACCGGAACTGCCGCGTGGTTTATTGCTTGATGAGTGGCGCGACGACTGGCGCGAACTGACCGCGCGGCTGGGCTGCGTCTCTATTCATCTCAATCATAAGTTACTCGATAAAGCGCGAGTGATGCAGTTGAAAGACGCCGGATTACGGATTCTGGTTTATACCGTCAATAAACCCCAGCGCGCGGCAGAGTTGCTGCGCTGGGGCGTGGATTGCATCTGTACCGATGCGATTGACGTGATTGGTCCGAACTTTACGGCCCAATAGTTTTCAACGGAATGTCAGGCTGCGGCGTGCTGGGCTGATTCAGCATGTCGCCGTTTCTCCTCTCCGGCAGCATATGCTGCTGATTCAACGAACTATCCGGATTACGGTTGCTGTTTAACATCCCGCCGTTGGTGTTGGGCAGCATTTGCTGCCGGGCGGGATTTCGCTCCCCCGGCTGTGACTGCAACACCCGCTGAGAATTATTGTTTATCTGGTTTTCTAAATGCTGCTGTTGCAACTGAGTTTGCGTTTTCAGTTGCTGATTCAGCATCCCTTTTTGCTGGATTTGCTGAGTTTGCATCTGGGTTTGCATCCGCTGCTGGCTGGGTATCTGATACCCCGGCTGGTTAGGGTTGTTCAGAGTATTAATGGGCTGTGCAAAGCCGACAAACGGCAGGAGTGCCGTAAGAATCAGAAGTCGTTTCATCGCGTATCCTCCTCTGAAGATATCCTTTAAGTTTACTCGCTTCCCGACAAAACGATGATTAATTCAGAGTTATATACCAGGCTTAGCTGGGGTTGCCCCTTAATCTCTGGAGAATAACGATGATAAAACCGACGTTTTTACGCCGGGTAGCCATTGCTGCTCTGCTCTCAGGAAGTTGTTTTAGCGCCGTCGCCGCGCCTCCTGTTTCTTACGGCGTGGAGGAAGATATCTTCCATCCGGTACGCGCGAAACAGGGGATGGTGGCGTCTGTCGATGCCACTGCCACCCAAGTGGGGGTAGATATTCTAAAGGAGGGCGGGAATGCCGTTGATGCCGCCGTGGCGGTGGGCTACGCGCTGGCGGTAACGCATCCGCAGGCAGGGAATCTGGGCGGTGGTGGTTTTATGCTGATCCGCTCGAAAAATGGCAATACCACCGCTATCGATTTCCGCGAGATGGCACCCGCTAAAGCGACCCGCGATATGTTCCTTGATGACCAGGGCAACCCGGACAGCAAAAAATCACTCACTTCGCATCTGGCTTCCGGCACGCCCGGTACGGTCGCTGGTTTCTCGCTGGCGTTGGATAAGTACGGCACTATGCCGTTGAACAAAGTGGTGCAGCCCGCGTTCAAACTGGCACGCGATGGTTTTATCGTTAACGATGCTTTGGCAGACGATCTCAAAACCTACGGTAGTGAAGTGTTGCCGAATCACGAAAACAGCAAAGCTATCTTCTGGAAAGAGGGCGAACCGCTGAAAAAGGGCGACAAGCTGGTGCAGGCGAACCTGGCAAAGAGCCTGGAGATGATTGCCGAAAACGGCCCGGACGAATTCTATAAAGGCACGATAGCGGAACAGATTGCCCAGGAGATGCAGAAAAACGGTGGCTTGATCACTAAAGAAGATTTAGCGGCGTATAAAGCGGTCGAACGCACACCGATAAGTGGCGATTATCGCGGGTATCAGGTTTACTCCATGCCACCGCCATCCTCCGGCGGGATCCATATCGTACAAATCCTCAATATTCTGGAAAACTTCGATATGAAGAAATACGGCTTTGGCAGCGCCGATGCGATGCAAATCATGGCAGAAGCGGAGAAATACGCCTACGCCGACCGCTCGGAATATCTTGGCGACCCGGATTTTGTCAAAGTACCGTGGCAGGCGCTGACCAATAAAGCCTATGCCAAATCTATTGCCGATCAAATTGATATCAATAAAGCGCAGCCATCCAGCGAAATTCGCCCCGGCAAGCTTGCGCCTTATGAGAGTAATCAAACTACCCATTACTCAGTGGTGGATAAAGATGGTAACGCGGTGGCGGTGACCTATACGCTGAACACCACCTTCGGTACGGGCATTGTCGCGGGCGAGAGCGGTATTCTGCTTAATAATCAGATGGATGATTTCTCCGCTAAACCGGGCGTACCGAACGTTTACGGGCTGGTGGGCGGTGATGCCAACGCCGTCGGGCCGAATAAACGTCCGCTGTCGTCAATGTCACCAACGATTGTGGTGAAAGACGGTAAAACCTGGCTGGTCACCGGTAGCCCTGGCGGGAGCCGGATCATCACTACAGTGCTGCAAATGGTGGTGAATAGCATCGATTATGGCATGAACGTCGCCGAAGCGACCAATGCGCCGCGTTTCCACCATCAGTGGTTGCCGGACGAGCTGCGTGTCGAAAAAGGGTTTAGCCCGGATACGCTCAAGCTGCTGGAAGCAAAAGGTCAGAAAGTGGCGCTGAAAGAGGCGATGGGCAGTACACAAAGCATTATGGTTGGGCCGGACGGTGAGTTGTACGGCGCATCCGACCCGCGCTCGGTGGATGATTTAACGGCGGGGTACTAAGGTTAGCGGCCCTCTTCGTGGGAAGAGGGCTATTTGTCAGGGCAAGCCGAAGGTAGCCTTTTTTATTTCGTAATCCTGTAGATATTCTTCCAGCGGCTTTGCCGTTCCCAGAGAATGAATTTCACCACTGTCTTTATCAATAATAAAAGGTGCGTTACCAGCTAAGCGCGCGGCCTCATCTCCAGTTTCGAGAAATTCTCGTGCTTCGAAACAGAAATACCAGCCCTAGCTAAAGCGTCCATGTAGAGTAATGACGACCGGGAGATCTGCATCATCAAGGTAATGGTTCGCTTTCGCGAATGCGTCGTGATAAGTAATCATAATTATAATAAATATTATTGTTGAGTGTTATATTATTATTCCTGTGTGATACATTGAGCAAAGACGCGTTCATCTTCGTCAAAGATATTATTAAATGCTGGTTTTGAAAAAAGTTCATCGGATAAGATATAGTCACGAAATAAGTATCTGCTAATATTTTATGATTTCTTTTTCAGAACGTCGAACGGGATTTTCTTATTTAAGATATCAGAATCTTATGATTCGGGTAAAATTCTAAATAAATCAACATGTCATTAAAATCATCATAGCCATTAGCTATTTCGGCTAAAATAGAGACTACATGTCTTCGGTCCATCTCACTTAAGGAGTGTAGTTCCGTTGTAAGTTTTTCCATAGCTTGCACTGCTAAATTTCGAACAAGGAATTTTCTGCTGGTAATCTCTAAAAAGATGGCATGGTTGGTAATGCTGCCAACTTACTGATTTAGTGTATGATGGTGATTTTAAGGTGCTTGCGTGGCTTCCATTTCCATCAGATGTCCTTCCTGCTCCGCTACTGAAGGCGTGGTGCGTAACGGCAAAAGCACTGCCGGACATCAGCGCTATCTCTGCTCTCATTGCCGTAAAACATGGCAACTACAGTTCACTTACACCGCCTCTCAGCCCGGTACGCACCAGAAA
>NZ_MIIV01000036.1:0-12318 GCF_001743015.1 Shigella sp. FC1567 | reverse complement strand
TTTCTGGTGCGTACCGGGCTGAGAGGCGGTGTAAGTGAACTGTAGTTGCCATGTTTTACGGCAATGAGAGCAGAGATAGCGCTGATGTCCGGCAGTGCTTTTGCCGTTACGCACCACGCCTTCAGTAGCGGAGCAGGAAGGACATCTGATGGAAATGGAAGCCACGCAAGCACCTTAAAATCACCATCATACACTAAATCAGTAAGTTGGCAGCATTACCCTTATTGTCGATATTGAACCATTTTGAGGTCACACATATATGTAAGATATTCATAATGCACTTATTCCTCGAAAGACACGAGGCTACAGTATAATACTCAAGAATTTTGTCTATTCTAAAATTGTTTAAATGTGAATCGAATCACAATCGTTCGGGGAGCAATATTAAATGCTTTTTTTAAGATTATAAATTACGTAAGAATTTTAATGTTTAAAAAAAGGGTTGAGGAATAACAGGAGTGCTAACAATGAAGCGAAGCCGCATCTGACAGTCAGAATACGGCTTCGTAAGCGCGGTTACTTACCAATACAGAAGCTGGAGAAAATCCGCCCCAGCAGGTCGTCTGAAGTAAATTCCCCGGTGATTTCGCTTAAGTTCTGCTGTGCCAGACGCAACTCTTCCGCCAGCAGTTCACCTGCCCAGGCTCCCAACAGTTGCGCTTTGCCCTGTTGTAGATGTTCCGCTGCCTGTTCCAGCGCCTGTAGGTGGCGACGACGCGCCAGGAAGCCGCCTTCCATGTTGGTGTCAAAGCCCATGCTCTGTTTGAGATGGTTACGCAGCACGTCCACGCCTTCACCAGTCCTTGCCGAGAGACGAATTAACGCGTGACCGTTCACTTCACTCATTCCCAGCGTTTCGCCGGTGATATCGGCTTTATTGCGCACCACGGTGATCGGCAGTTTCGCTGGCAGACGGGCAATAAATTCCGGCCAGATCTCTGCCGGATCCACGGCGTCTGTTGTGGTGCCATCGACCATAAACAGCACGCGGTCGGCCTGTTCAATTTCCTGCCACGCGCGCTCGATACCAATACGTTCTACTTCGTCACTGGCTTCACGTAGCCCGGCGGTATCGATGATATGCAGCGGCATTCCGTCAATGTGGATATGCTCACGCAGCACGTCACGCGTAGTTCCGGCGATATCGGTTACGATTGCCGCTTCACGCCCCGCCAGCGCGTTTAACAGGCTCGATTTACCGGCGTTAGGACGTCCGGCAATCACCACTTTCATCCCTTCGCGCAACAAACTACCCTGACGTGCTTCAGCACGCACTGCATCAAGATCGGCAATAACGTCATTGAGCTGGGCTTCAATTTTTCCGTCGGAGAGGAAATCGATCTCTTCATCGGGGAAATCAATTGCCGCTTCGACGTAAATGCGCAAGTGGGTGAGGGCTTCTACCAGATGATTAACCCGTGCGGAGAATGCGCCTTGCAGCGAGTTAAGTGCCGAACGGGCCGCCTGTTCCGAACTGGCGTCGATAAGATCGGCAATCGCCTCGGCCTGGGCTAAGTCAAGTTTATCGTTAAGAAACGCGCGTTCGGAAAACTCACCAGGGCGAGCAATCCGCAGGCCGGGAATGGTCAGAATGCGTTTTAACAGCAGGTCGAGGATCACCGGACCGCCATGACCTTGCAGTTCCAGCACATCTTCGCCGGTGAACGAGTTCGGGCCAGGGAACCATAGCGCAATCCCCTGATCGAGCACGCTGCCGTCGGCGTCTTTAAACGGAAGATAATCGGCGTAGCGCGGCTTAGGCAGTTTACCCAGCACGGTTTCGGCAACTTCACGGGCTTTGAAGCCGGAGATGCGCAGGATGCCAACGCCGCCACGTCCCGGAGGCGTGGCCTGGGCTACGATAGTGTCATTATCGCTCATGATGTTCCTGTTGCTTTGTGTGGCGGATGCGCGGTGCTTATCCGCCCTACGAAAAGAAAAAAGGCGGTCAACTGACCGCCCTTATTTTAGCGAAAACTCACCGAATCAGGATTTTTTCTTCTCGCGGCTATGCAGGCCACGTTTTTCCAGACCACGGTAAATCAGCTGCTGCTGAATAATGGTTACCAGGTTGCTGACGATATAGTACAGCACCAGACCTGACGGGAACCACAGGAAGAACACGGTGAAGATGACCGGCATAAAGGTCATGATCTTCTGCTGCATCGGGTCGGTCACTGTGGTCGGCGACATCTTCTGAATGAAGAACATCGTTACGCCCATCAGGATCGGCAGGATGTAGTACGGGTCCTGTGCCGACAGGTCGTGGATCCACAGTGCAAACGGTGCCTGACGCAGTTCAACGGAACCCATCAGCATGTAGTACAACGCCAGGAAGATTGGCATCTGGATCAGCAGCGGGAAGCAGCCGCCCAGCGGGTTAACCTTCTCAGCTTTGTACAGCGCCATCATTTCCTGCTGATACGCTGTTTGTCATCGCCCAGACGCTCACGCATTGCCTGAATCTTCGGCTGCAGCATACGCATCTTCGCCATGGAGGTGTACTGCGTTTTGGTCAGCGGGTACATGATGCCACGAACGATAAAGGTGATGATGATAATGGAGAAGCCCCAGTTACCCACAAAGCTATGGATCCATTTCAGCAGTTTGAACAGCGGCTGAGAGATGAACCACAACCAACCGTAATCAACGGTCAGATCCAGGTGCGGAGCAACAGCTGCCATTTTGTCCTGGATTTCCGGGCCAACCCACAGGGTGCTGTTCATCGCGCCAGTCTGACCAGGCTGAACCAGTACCGGCTGAGATTTATAGCCGATAGCGGCGATGCCGTTACCCAGATTAGCGGTATAGAAGTTGTTGGTACCGTCGTTATGCGGGATCCACGCCGTCGCGAAATACTGTTGCAGCATTGCCACCCAACCACCTTTCGAAGAGATGTTCAGGTTTTCGTTATCGGCAATGGTATCGAACTTGTATTTCTCGTACTTCTCGTCAGGCGTGGAGTACGCCGCGCCGCGGAAGGTGTGCAGTGCGAAGTTGCTGCTTCCGGTATCGAGATGCGGTGGCAGAGTGATGGATTGCTTCAACTGACCAAAGGTGGAGATTTCCAGCGGTTTCTCGCCAGCGTTCTGCACGTTGTAGTTGACGTTGACAGCGTAATCACCACGTTTCAGGACAAACGTTTTGGTAAACGTGTTGCCTGCCGCGTCGGTATACGTCATCGGCACCTGCAGTTCGTTTTGACCTTCAGCCAGCACATAAGCGTCTTTTTCAACGTTATACAGCGGACGCGGGCCGTTAGCCGGGTTATCCGGGCCATCACGACCGGTCAGACCGCTCTGTGCCTGATAAATAAACTGCGGTGAAGTTTCCAGCAGCTGGAACGGCTGGGTAGAGTTCAGCTCTTTCGGGTAAGCAGGCAGCAGAGCTTGCTCAACATCACCACCACGGGTGTTGATGGTCAGATCAAGCACGTCGGTCTTAACCGAGATCAGTTTCCCCTGGCCACTGGCCGGTACGCCCTGGTCGGCGGCGCTACCCGCTGCGGTGGTCGTTGTCTGCGTGGTCTGTTGGGCCTGAGGTTGCGGGTTTTTATCCTGCTCCCAGGCTTGCCAGATCATGAAAGACACGAACAGCAAAGCGATGACTAAAAGATTGCGTTGCGAATCCATCGTTAGTGTTCTCTGGTATCAAATGGTCCGGGCGGGACGGGATCGTCACCACCAGGGTGTAAAGGGTGGCATTTTAATACGCGTTTCACCGTCAACCAACTGCCTTTTATCACTCCAAACCTGCGCAATGCCTCAATTCCGTAGCTTGAACAGGTTGGAGTGAAACGACAATGCGGCCCGAGTAGCGGACTAATCAGGCGTTGATAGACCCGAATGAGGGCTATCAGGACCCGCGAGCCAGGCGACAGTGGCGGCGCCATAATTTTTCCAACGCTTCCGAGAGAGCACGGTTATCGAGGTCGGCAACCCCTTTTTTCGCCACCACCACGAAATCCATAGCCGGGAGTTCATGTTGGCGCAGACGGAAGCTTTCACGCGTCAGACGTTTAATCCGATTGCGTTCATGGGCGCGTCGAACGTTTTTCTTGGCGACTGTAAGACCGATACGGGGATGCCCCAGCGAATTCAGGCGGCCGAGAATGGTAATTTGCGGCGTGCCAGCCCGTTGTGGCTGCTGGAAGACGAATGTGAATTGACTGGGAGTTAACAAGCGTAACTCCCTGGGAAATGCGAGCTTAACCACTCAGGGGTTAGCTTTATTACTTAGAAACGGTCAGACGAGCGCGGCCTTTAGCACGACGACGTGCCAGAACCTGACGACCATTTTTAGTAGCCATACGAGCACGGAAGCCGTGAGAACGGTTGCGCTTCAGTACAGACGGTTGAAAAGTGCGTTTCATGGCGATTTCTACCTAAACTTGAATAAATTCAATGGCTTTATTGGATATCCGCCGAAAAATGAAACGATGGACACCGAAGCCATGGGTGATTAAAGAGGCCGGATTGTAATAATTGTACACTCCGGAGTCAATTCTCTTTCCTTATTTACCGCGCTTTTCCGCACCTTTTCGCAGGGAAAATGTACGACCTCACACCAGTGGAAACCAGCATGGCGCGCCGGGTGGAGGATTATACGGGCTGATGGGTAAAGCGCAAGGATCGTCCTGGATCTTTATTAGATCGATTAAGCCAATTTTTGTCTATGGTCATTAAATTTTTCAATATGCGGCGTAAATCGTGCCCGCCTCGCGGCAGGATCGTTTACACTTAGCGAGTTCTGGAAAGTCCTGTGGATAAATCGGGAAAATCTGTGAGAAACAGAAGATCTCTTGCGCAGTTTAGGCTATGATCCGCGGTCCCGATCGTTTTGCAGGATCTTGATCGGGCATATAACCGCAGACAGCGGTTCGTGCGTCACCCTCAAGCAGGGTCTTTTCGACGTACGTCAACAATCATGAATGTTTCAGCCTTAGTCATTATCGACTTTTGTTCGAGTGGAGTCCGCCGTGTCACTTTCGCTTTGGCAGCAGTGTCTTGCCCGATTGCAGGATGAGTTACCAGCCACAGAATTCAGTATGTGGATACGCCCATTGCAGGCGGAACTGAGCGATAACACGCTGGCCCTGTACGCGCCAAACCGTTTTGTCCTCGATTGGGTACGGGACAAGTACCTTAATAATATCAATGGACTGCTAACCAGTTTCTGCGGAGCGGATGCCCCACAGCTGCGTTTTGAAGTCGGCACCAAACCGGTGACGCAAACGCCACAAGCGGCAGTGACGAGCAACGTCGCGGCCCCTGCACAGGTGGCGCAAACGCAGCCGCAACGTGCTGCGCCTTCTACGCGCTCAGGTTGGGATAACGTCCCGGCCCCGGCAGAACCGACCTATCGTTCTAACGTAAACGTCAAACACACGTTTGATAACTTCGTTGAAGGTAAATCTAACCAACTGGCGCGCGCGGCGGCTCGCCAGGTGGCGGATAACCCTGGCGGTGCCTATAACCCGTTGTTCCTTTATGGCGGCACGGGTCTGGGTAAAACTCACCTGCTGCATGCGGTGGGTAACGGCATTATGGCGCGCAAGCCGAATGCCAAAGTGGTTTATATGCACTCCGAGCGCTTTGTTCAGGACATGGTTAAAGCCCTGCAAAACAACGCGATCGAAGAGTTTAAACGCTACTACCGTTCCGTAGATGCACTGCTGATCGACGATATTCAGTTTTTTGCTAATAAAGAACGATCTCAGGAAGAGTTTTTCCATACCTTCAACGCCCTGCTGGAAGGTAATCAACAGATCATTCTCACCTCGGATCGCTATCCGAAAGAGATCAACGGCGTTGAGGATCGTTTGAAATCCCGCTTCGGTTGGGGACTGACTGTGGCGATCGAACCGCCAGAGCTGGAAACCCGTGTGGCGATCCTGATGAAAAAGGCCGACGAAAACGACATTCGTTTGCCGGGCGAAGTGGCGTTCTTTATCGCCAAGCGTCTACGATCTAACGTACGTGAGCTGGAAGGGGCGCTGAACCGCGTCATTGCCAATGCCAACTTTACCGGACGGGCGATCACCATCGACTTCGTGCGTGAGGCGCTGCGCGACTTGCTGGCATTGCAGGAAAAACTGGTCACCATCGACAATATTCAGAAGACGGTGGCGGAGTACTACAAGATCAAAGTCGCGGATCTCCTTTCCAAGCGTCGATCCCGCTCGGTGGCGCGTCCGCGCCAGATGGCGATGGCGCTGGCGAAAGAGCTGACTAACCACAGTCTGCCGGAGATTGGCGATGCGTTTGGTGGTCGTGACCACACGACGGTGCTTCATGCCTGCCGTAAGATCGAGCAGTTGCGTGAAGAGAGCCACGATATCAAAGAAGATTTTTCAAATTTAATCAGAACATTGTCATCGTAAACCTATGAAATTTACCGTAGAACGTGAGCATTTATTAAAACCGCTACAACAGGTGAGCGGTCCGTTAGGTGGTCGTCCTACGCTACCGATTCTCGGTAATCTGCTGTTACAGGTTGCTGACGGTACGTTGTCGCTGACCGGTACTGATCTCGAGATGGAAATGGTGGCACGTGTTGCGCTGGTTCAGCCACACGAGCCAGGAGCAACGACCGTTCCGGCGCGCAAATTCTTTGATATCTGCCGTGGTCTGCCTGAAGGCGCGGAAATTGCCGTGCAGCTGGAAGGTGAACGGATGCTGGTGCGCTCCGGGCGTAGCCGTTTTTCGCTGTCTACCCTGCCAGCGGCGGATTTCCCGAACCTCGATGACTGGCAGAGCGAAGTCGAATTTACCCTGCCGCAGGCGACGATGAAGCGTCTGATTGAAGCGACCCAGTTTTCGATGGCGCATCAGGATGTTCGCTATTACTTAAACGGTATGCTGTTTGAAACCGAAGGCGAAGAACTGCGCACCGTAGCGACCGATGGTCACCGTCTGGCAGTCTGTTCAATGCCAATTGGTCAATCTTTGCCAAGCCATTCGGTGATCGTGCCGCGTAAAGGCGTGATTGAACTGATGCGTATGCTCGACGGCGGCGACAATCCGCTGCGCGTGCAGATTGGCAGCAATAACATTCGTGCCCACGTTGGCGACTTTATCTTCACCTCCAAACTGGTGGATGGTCGCTTCCCGGATTACCGCCGCGTTCTACCGAAGAACCCGGACAAACATCTGGAAGCTGGCTGCGATCTGCTCAAGCAGGCGTTTGCCCGTGCGGCAATTCTCTCTAACGAGAAATTCCGCGGCGTACGTCTTTATGTCAGCGAAAACCAGCTGAAAATCACTGCCAACAACCCGGAACAGGAAGAAGCGGAAGAGATCCTCGACGTTACCTATAGCGGTGCGGAGATGGAAATCGGCTTCAACGTCAGCTATGTGCTGGATGTTCTGAACGCGCTGAAATGCGAAAACGTCCGCATGATGCTGACCGATTCGGTTTCCAGCGTGCAGATTGAAGATGCGGCCAGCCAGAGCGCGGCTTATGTTGTCATGCCAATGAGACTGTAATGTCCCTCACCCGCTTGTTGATCCGCGATTTCCGCAATATCGAAACCGCGGATCTCGCCTTATCTCCCGGCTTTAACTTTCTGGTAGGTGCCAACGGCAGTGGCAAAACCAGTGTGCTGGAAGCCATCTATACGCTCGGCCATGGTCGGGCGTTTCGCAGTTTGCAGATTGGTCGCGTCATTCGCCATGAGCAGGAGGCATTTGTTCTCCATGGGCGATTACAGGGCGAAGAGCGCGAGACGGCGATTGGCTTAACCAAAGACAAACAAGGCGACAGCAAAGTCCGCATCGACGGTACTGACGGGCATAAAGTCGCGGAGCTGGCGCACCTGATGCCGATGCAGCTGATAACGCCAGAAGGGTTTACTTTACTCAACGGCGGCCCCAAATACAGAAGAGCATTTCTCGACTGGGCATGCTTTCACAACGAACCCGGATTTTTCACCGCCTGGAGCAATCTCAAGCGATTGCTCAAGCAGCGCAATGCGGCGCTGCGCCAGGTGACACGTTACGAACAGCTACGCCCGTGGGATAAAGAGCTGATCCCGCTGGTGGAGCAAATCAGCACCTGGCGCGCGGAGTATAGCGCCGGTATCGCGGCTGATATGGCCGATACTTGTAAGCAATTTCTCCCTGAGTTTTCTCTGACTTTCTCTTTCCAGCGCGGCTGGGAGAAAGAGACAGAATATGCTGAGGTGCTGGAACGTAATTTTGAACGCGATCGCCAGCTAACCTACACCGCGCATGGCCCGCATAAAGCGGACTTACGCATTCGCGCCGACGGTGCGCCGGTGGAAGATACCTTATCGCGTGGGCAGCTTAAGCTGTTGATGTGCGCCTTACGTCTGGCGCAAGGAGAGTTCCTCACCCGTGAAAGCGGGCGGCGGTGTCTCTACCTGATAGATGATTTTGCCTCTGAGCTTGATGATGAGCGTCGCGGGCTGCTTGCCAGCCGCTTAAAAGCGACGCAATCACAGGTCTTTGTCAGCGCGATCAGTGCTGAACACGTTATAGACATGTCGGACGAAAATTCGAAGATGTTTACCGTGGAAAAGGGTAAAATAACGGATTAACCCAAGTATAAATGAGCGAGAAACGTTGATGTCGAATTCTTATGACTCCTCCAGTATCAAAGTCCTGAAAGGGCTGGATGCGGTGCGTAAGCGCCCGGGTATGTATATCGGCGACACGGATGACGGCACCGGTCTGCACCACATGGTATTCGAGGTGGTAGATAACGCTATCGACGAAGCGCTCGCGGGTCACTGTAAAGAAATTATCGTCACCATTCACGCCGATAACTCTGTCTCTGTACAGGATGACGGGCGCGGCATTCCGACCGGTATTCACCCGGAAGAGGGCGTATCGGCGGCGGAAGTGATCATGACCGTTCTGCACGCAGGCGGTAAATTTGACGATAACTCCTATAAAGTGTCCGGCGGTCTGCACGGCGTTGGTGTTTCGGTAGTAAACGCCCTGTCGCAAAAACTGGAGCTGGTTATCCAGCGCGAGGGTAAAATTCACCGTCAGATCTACGAACACGGTGTACCGCAGGCTCCGCTGGCGGTTACCGGCGAGACTGAAAAAACCGGCACCATGGTGCGTTTCTGGCCCAGCCTCGAAACCTTCACCAATGTGACCGAGTTCGAATATGAAATTCTGGCGAAACGTCTGCGTGAGTTGTCGTTCCTCAACTCCGGCGTTTCCATTCGTCTGCGCGACAAGCGTGACGGCAAAGAAGACCACTTCCACTATGAAGGCGGCATCAAGGCGTTCGTTGAATATCTGAACAAGAACAAAACGCCGATCCATCCGAATATCTTCTACTTCTCCACCGAAAAAGACGGTATTGGCGTCGAAGTGGCGTTGCAGTGGAACGATGGCTTCCAGGAAAACATCTACTGCTTTACCAACAACATTCCGCAGCGTGACGGCGGTACTCACCTGGCAGGCTTCCGTGCGGCGATGACCCGTACCCTGAACGCCTACATGGACAAAGAAGGCTACAGCAAAAAAGCCAAAGTCAGCGCCACCGGTGACGATGCGCGTGAAGGCCTGATTGCGGTCGTTTCCGTAAAAGTGCCGGACCCGAAATTCTCCTCCCAGACCAAAGACAAACTGGTTTCTTCTGAGGTGAAATCGGCGGTTGAACAGCAGATGAACGAACTGCTGGCAGAATACCTGCTGGAAAACCCAACCGACGCGAAAATCGTGGTTGGCAAAATTATCGATGCTGCCCGTGCCCGTGAAGCGGCGCGTCGCGCGCGTGAAATGACCCGCCGTAAAGGTGCGCTCGACTTAGCGGGCCTGCCGGGCAAACTGGCAGACTGCCAGGAACGCGATCCGGCGCTTTCCGAACTGTACCTGGTGGAAGGGGACTCCGCGGGCGGCTCTGCGAAGCAGGGGCGTAACCGCAAGAACCAGGCGATTCTGCCGCTGAAGGGTAAAATCCTCAACGTTGAGAAAGCGCGCTTCGATAAGATGCTCTCTTCTCAGGAAGTGGCGACGCTTATCACCGCGCTTGGCTGTGGTATCGGTCGTGACGAGTACAACCCGGACAAACTGCGTTATCACAGCATCATCATCATGACCGATGCGGACGTCGACGGCTCGCACATTCGTACGCTGCTGTTGACCTTCTTCTATCGTCAGATGCCGGAAATCGTTGAACGCGGTCACGTCTACATCGCTCAGCCGCCGCTGTACAAAGTGAAGAAAGGCAAGCAGGAACAGTACATTAAAGACGACGAAGCGATGGATCAGTACCAGATCTCTATCGCGCTGGACGGCGCAACGCTGCACACCAACGCCAGCGCACCGGCATTGGCTGGCGAAGCGTTAGAGAAACTGGTGTCTGAGTACAACGCGACGCAGAAAATGATCAACCGCATGGAGCGTCGTTATCCGAAAGCAATGCTGAAAGAGCTTATCTATCAGCCGACGCTGACGGAAGCCGACCTCTCTGATGAGCAGACCGTTACCCGCTGGGTGAACGCGCTGGTCAGCGAACTGAACGACAAAGAACAGCACGGCAGCCAGTGGAAGTTTGATGTCCACACCAATGCCGAACAAAACCTGTTCGAGCCGATTGTTCGCGTGCGTACCCACGGTGTGGATACTGACTATCCGCTGGATCACGAATTTATCACTGGTGGCGAATATCGTCGTATCTGCACGCTGGGTGAGAAACTGCGTGGCTTGCTGGAAGAAGATGCATTTATCGAACGTGGCGAGCGTCGTCAGCCGGTAGCCAGCTTCGAGCAGGCGCTGGACTGGCTGGTGAAAGAGTCTCGTCGCGGTCTCTCCATCCAGCGTTATAAAGGTCTGGGCGAGATGAACCCGGAACAGCTGTGGGAAACCACCATGGACCCGGAAAGTCGTCGTATGCTGCGCGTTACCGTTAAGGATGCGATTGCCGCTGACCTGTTGTTCACCACGCTGATGGGCGACGCCGTAGAACCGCGTCGTGCGTTTATTGAAGAGAACGCCCTGAAAGCGGCGAATATTGATATTTAATGGCGTTAACCATGCGAGCGTGCCTGATGCGCTACGCTTATCAGGCCTACGAAAATCTTGCAATGTATTGAATTTTAATGATTTTGTAGGCCAGGTAAGACGTTAACGCCGCATCCGGCAAGAAGCTATAAAAAAAGGGCGGAGATCATCTCCGCCCTTTTTATTTCTGCAATCCGCAATTATCATCCCGCAGATCTATACTTTTTGGGTCAACACGTAACGCTTTACAGGTGATTATCATGGGGCTTTTTGATGAAGTTGTCGGTGCCTTTCTGAAAGGCGATGCGGGGAAATATCAGGCTATTTTAAGTTGGGTTGAGGAGCAGGGCGGCATTCAGGTGCTGCTGGAAAAACTGCAAAGTGGCGGCTTAGGGGCCATTCTCTCAACCTGGTTGAGTAATCAGCAGAGCAATCAATCAGTTAGCGGCGAGCAACTGGAATCGGCGCCCGGCACAAATGCGGTGTCCGATCTCGGGCAAAAACTTGGCGTGGATACCAGTACGGCTTCCAGTTTACTGGCAGAACAATTGCCGAAGATTATTGATGCGCTCTCACCGCAAGGTGAAGTGTCTTCACAAGCCAATAACGATCTGCTTTCCGCAGGTATGGAACTGCTGAAAGGGAAACTCTTCCGCTAAGCAAATGGGGAGCATGCAACCCGCGTTGCATCCCCCTTTTCCCTCGGGTGTTGTACTGATTTTTGAGCGGAATCGCGTTAGCATGGGTCAGGAACTAATCTACCTGGGGAACTCATGGCTATCAAACTCATTGCTATCGATATGGATGGCACCCTTCTGCTGCCCGATCACACCATTTCACCCGCCGTTAAAAATGCGATTGCCGCAGCTCGCGCCCGTGGCGTGAATGTCGTGCTAACGACGGGTCGCCCTTATGCAGGCGTTCACAACTACCTGAAAGAGCTGCATATGGAACAGCCGGGCGACTACTGCATTACTTATAACGGCGCGCTGGTACAGAAGGCCGCTGATGGTAGCACCGTGGCGCAAACTGCTCTCAGTTATGACGACTATCGTTTCCTGGAAAAACTCTCTCGCGAAGTCGGTTCACGTATAGGAAATTGAAAAACTAAGCGATACCCCTGTCCGCGCCTTATGCCACGTGAGCTTTTCTGCTTTTCCCTCCACTCCGGTGTTTTCTCTCTCTGCATGGTCGATTCTTATACCGCAACAGGCTGTTTTTTATACTTGCACCGATTCCCGGGCACACTTAGCCTGTGTCAGGCCGGCATATACCTCAGCAGACTGATATCCCGCGCGTTTTTCTTCAGCCCCTCCACATTCAGTCCCGCGATGGC
>NZ_MIIV01000035.1:0-12349 GCF_001743015.1 Shigella sp. FC1567 | reverse complement strand
TAGCTTCGTTCAAATCCATTAAAGATATCAGACTACTCTCAGGTACGTGAGTAAGGTAAAACCCAGTTCCAACACCAATATCCAGATGGTTGTTACCTAAATGTTCCAGAAAGTGTGGAAGAAGGTGTTCCTTTGTAGGACATCCCCATGCAAGCCGATTTGATACTCCCAAAACCCACCAGTCATAAAGCTTTAGGGTAATTGGTGTGTAAATTTTAGCCCCATCATCTGTGTTTTTTTTCATTAATTTCACCATATTATAGTTTTATTTGTGAATTAAATCAATTATGGCGATGAATTACAAGGGGTTAAATGCTGCTGCAGCATAGCGATATTGAAATAGCCTGGTATGCTTCGATACAGCAGGAGCCGAATGGCTGGAAGACCGTCACCACACAGTTCTACATCCAGGAATTCAGTGAGCATATTGCGCCACTTCAGGATGCTGTAGATCTGGAGATCGCAACGGAGGAAGAAAACTCGTTGCTGGAAGCCTGGAAGAAGTATCGGGTGTTGCTGAACTGTGTTGATACATCAACTGCACCTGATATTGAGTGGCCGGAAGAACCAGACACAATGTAAGCGAAAAAGAAAAACCGCAGACACGACGTATGCAGGACGTGCTGCGGTTGGCTGGTAAACTTTCGATAGTGCGAGTATTGAATGATTTCCAGCCGTTACCGATTTTACGTGTTTATTAGTGAACAAACCACTCGTCAGCAGACTCCCAGGTATCTTTCAGAGTCTCCTGAACAAATGTTTTTGCAGAATCCTTATCTGCGGTGCGTGTAACAGAAAGGCCATCGTTGCTGGTGGCTTTTACGATCACCTCTACATCGTCATAACGTTTACTGATGCGTCGGGTTAATTCTTCCTTTAACGCATCCACAGCACCGTTTGGCATTTTAGTGATTTTTTCTTTAGCGATACAGATCTCAACACGCATAACACCCTCTTGTAACTGTAGTTATGTACAGGTGTTATTTTTATCTGTATGGATAACCAGTATCAATTTCTGATATTGTTTATGGGGCATCAATGGGGCATGTATGGGACACTTTTTATCGGCGAAATTCGTCGAAGTTCGTCGACATGGTAAACGAATCATCTATCCAACCCTTGAAAAACGGCGCTCCTGGACGATCTTCGTCGATTTTTTAAAATGTTGCGTCACGCGCGTAACGTGACAGGGTTAATATCACAAAGCAACGCCACTTCACCAATTGTGTAAAGCGCCATCGTCTCACCCTTGCTCGCGAGGTCCCGGTTTAACTTTAGACGCAGTTTTGCGAACCAGGTAGTTTTGCCCGTTTTTTGTGCATCTATAGGGTGATTTTATTTTTGCCAGGCGATTTTGAGTGATCGTACTCACGAATTCTCATTTTTCTGCAAGAGTTCAAAGAAAGTTAAACGCAGGCAATGTATGTTACGCGTTTTAAAGGGAAGTGTGGTTTGCGGGTATGTACGATTTTAATCTGGTGTTGCTGCTGCTTCAGCAGATGTGCGTTTTTTTAGTCATTGCGTGGTTAATGAGTAAAACGCCATTATTCATACCGTTAATGCAGGTCACGGTTCGTCTGCCGCATAAATTTCTCTGCTACATCGTCTTTTCCATCTTCTGCATCATGGGCACCTGGTTTGGGTTGCACATTGACGATTCTATTGCCAATACCCGTGCGATAGGCGCGGTAATGGGCGGCTTACTCGGCGGTCCGGTCGTCGGTGGGCTGGTTGGCCTGACCGGCGGGTTACATCGATATTCGATGGGGGGCATGACCGCGCTAAGTTGCATGATCTCGACCATCGTTGAAGGATTGCTCGGCGGCCTGGTACACAGCATCCTGATTCGTCGCGGGCGTACTGATAAAGTCTTTAACCCCATTACCGCCGGTGCCGTCACGTTCGTCGCTGAAATGGTGCAAATGTTGATCATCCTGGCGATCGCCCGACCTTATGAAGATGCGGTGCGTCTGGTGAGTAATATTGCTGCACCAATGATGGTCACCAATACCGTCGGCGCGGCGCTGTTTATGCGTATATTGCTCGATAAACGCGCGATGTTTGAAAAATACACTTCGGCTTTTTCTGCCACTGCGCTGAAAGTGGCTGCCTCGACGGAAGGCATTTTGCGCCAGGGGTTTAACGAAGTGAACAGCATGAAAGTGGCACAGGTGCTGTATCAGGAGCTGGATATTGGTGCAGTCGCGATTACCGATCGAGAGAAATTGCTGGCCTTTACTGGAATTGGTGACGACCACCATTTACCCGGCAAACCGATTTCTTCGACTTACACCTTAAAAGCGATTGAAACCGGTGAAGTGGTCTACGCTGATGGCAACGAAGTACCTTATCGTTGCTCTTTGCATCCGCAATGCAAACTGGGGTCGACGCTGGTAATTCCGTTGCGTGGTGAAAATCAGCGGGTGATGGGCACCATCAAATTGTATGAAGCCAAAAACCGTTTATTCAGTTCAATAAACCGCACGCTGGGCGAGGGGATTGCGCAACTGCTTTCGGCGCAGATTCTTGCCGGGCAATATGAGCGGCAAAAAGCGATGCTCACCCAGTCAGAAATCAAACTGCTTCACGCCCAGGTGAATCCTCATTTTTTGTTTAATGCGCTTAACACCATTAAAGCGGTGATCCGCCGCGACAGCGAACAGGCCAGCCAGCTGGTGCAGTATCTTTCCACTTTTTTCCGCAAAAACTTAAAGCGGCCTTCGGAGTTTGTTACTCTCGCCGACGAAATTGAACATGTGAACGCTTATCTGCAAATTGAAAAGGCGCGCTTCCAGTCGCGGTTGCAGGTCAACATTGCTATTCCGCAAGAATTATCCCAGCAGCAATTGCCCGCGTTTACCCTGCAACCGATAGTGGAAAACGCCATTAAACATGGGACATCACAACTGCTGGATACAGGGCGAGTGGCAATCAGCGCCCGACGTGAGGGGCAACATTTGATGCTGGAGATCGAAGACAATGCCGGTTTGTATCAACCGGTAACCAATGCCAGTGGGCTGGGGATGAATCTGGTGGATAAGCGTTTACGTGAACGGTTTGGCGATGACTATGGAATAAGCGTCGCCTGTGAGCCTGATAGTTACACCCGAATAACGTTACAACTACCATGGAGGGACGAGGCATGATTAAAGTCTTAATTGTCGATGATGAACCGTTAGCACGGGAGAACCTGCGTGTATTTTTGCAGGAGCAGAGCGATATTGAAATCGTTGGAGAGTGTTCAAACGCCGTGGAAGGGATCGGCGCGGTGCATAAACTGCGCCCGGATGTGCTGTTTCTCGATATCCAGATGCCGCGCATCAGTGGTCTGGAAATGGTGGGGATGCTTGACCCGGAACATCGCCCGTATATTGTTTTTCTCACTGCGTTTGACGAATACGCTATTAAAGCCTTTGAAGAACATGCCTTTGATTATCTGCTGAAGCCAATTGATGAAGCGCGACTGGAGAAAACGCTGGCGCGATTGCGTCAGGAGCGCAGCAAGCAGGATGTTTCGCTGTTACCGGAAAATCAACAGGCGCTGAAATTTATCCCTTGTACGGGGCATAGTCGGATTTATTTGCTGCAAATGAAAGATGTGGCATTTGTCAGCAGTCGGATGAGCGGTGTCTACGTTACCAGCCACGAAGGGAAAGAGGGCTTTACCGAATTGACATTACGTACCCTGGAAAGTCGTACACCACTACTGCGCTGCCATCGTCAGTATCTGGTTAACCTCGCGCATTTACAGGAGATTCGTCTGGAAGATAACGGCCAGGCCGAGTTGATTTTGCGTAATGGCTTAACCGTGCCGGTCAGCCGCCGTTATCTGAAAAGCTTAAAAGAGGCGATTGGCCTGTAAAAGACTGCTAAAATGGCTTTTTGCCTCATCAACACCTGAAGGCCTCATGCTAAGTAACGATATTCTGCGCAGCGTGCGCTACATTTTGAAAGCCAATAATAATGACCTGGTGCGTATTCTGGCGCTGGGTAATGTCGAAGCCACCGCGGAACAGATCGCCGTCTGGCTACGTAAAGAAGACGAAGAGGGTTTTCAGCGTTGTCCGGACATTGTTTTGTCGTCATTCCTCAATGGCCTGATTTATGAAAAACGCGGCAAGGATGAGTCTGCTCCGGCACTGGAGCCGGAACGTCGCATTAATAACAACATCGTGCTGAAAAAATTACGCATCGCGTTTTCGCTGAAAACCGATGACATTCTGGCTATCCTCACCGAACAGCAGTTCCGCGTTTCGATGCCGGAAATTACAGCGATGATGCGCGCACCGGATCATAAAAACTTCCGCGAATGCGGCGATCAATTTTTACGTTATTTTCTGCGTGGACTGGCAGCGCGCCAGCATGTGAAGAAAAGCTAAGACGGGTATGGCGGCCATACGAAACATGGCCGCCGACAGATTATTTCACTTCTTTAAAACCAGCGGCTTTCATCACCAGTTCCATTTGCGCCATAGTGATACCTTTTTTGGCATCTTCAGCAGAAACGTTGATTCCTGAAATACCCTGCAGGGCTTTAAAATCCACTTTTTCCATATCGATAGTCACGTTTTCCTGCGCGTAGGTATCGGTATAGGTTAATTTTTCTTCAACACCCGCGATGTTTTTGTATTTGGCGCTTAACGGCTCAAGTGTCTTGGCAGCATCTTCTTTGGTGGTTGCACTAATGGAGGCAAATTGAATTTTGGTTTCAGAAGATTGCTTAAGCACCTTGTCACCTTTGTAGACATAGGTAATGGCAATTTCAGTGCCGTTCAGATTGGCGCTGAATTTCTTCGATTCTTCTTTGTCACCGCAGCCAGCAAGAGAGAAAACCAGAACAGATGCAACAACGAGGGAAAACAGCTTATTGAAAGCCTTCATGTAAAACTCCATTTTATTTAATCAAGAAACTGGTGACTCTCACCAGGGGCTATATAGGATATGCCTAATACCGTGGCGTGAGCAGTCCGGAACTGGAGTAGAACTCTTAGTAAAAAGCACTATTTCATCCTTGTTGCTGAAGCATGGGGAATAATTGTTCGCAAAGCAAAACACCGTTATTCATTGCTTCTACCCGTGCCTCGCTTTCTGTATTACGAAATTGTACCAACACATGTGCCAGCCGATAAAAACCCACCGCGGTGAGGTCATTCGCCAGCAACTCTGCCTGACTAATAGCGCTCTGTTCCTGATAGCGCCAGCCGTTATGGAGCAGTTGAATAAGTAACGCCTGGCAGCGCATCAGCAACTGATGAGCGGTAGACGGCACAGGCAAAACGCTGGCAGAAGGTAGCGGTGCCACAGGCGCAGTTTCCGCGTCCAGCGCCCAGGCACGGGTTTTTGTCATCATCACCCGTGGTTCCAGTGTCAATTGCCCCTCTACAAAGCTGACAAAGCCAGAAACCAGACTCACGGGGTCGTCTGTTTGTTGCAAAAGCGCCGCCATGCGTTCAACGGCAAAAGGAGAACAGGCAGATGCCGGAAGGGATAACGTCAGCAGATTATCTTCACCTTCGCCGCTGATTACCTGCGCATCCAGCGTCTGGCGGCCGCTGTCCCAACCGAGTGAAATACACTCAGCGACCGGCAGAATAAATAAGTTATCCACCTGATTAAGAGGCCGTATGCAGGCGGGGGGACGCTGGCGTAAATATTCCCGCAAAGCCACAATGCCCGGCTGGCGTAACGGCGCGCTCAACATTTGCCAGGCGTCTGGCGACAGCGGCACAACGCTGCTTAAGCGGTTGCGGGTAGCTAACAGCAGCTCGCCATCGGCACTGCGTTTTGCTGCTTGTGAAACAATTTGCCCACCCGCCAGTGCGCCAGCCTGAAAACTAAACAGCCGACGCGTAGCTGCCGGTGAGTTTTCCTGTTCACTTCGCGGCCAACTACGCGAAAGATGCAAAATACTGCCGGTGTCGGGATCGGTAAACCAGATGCGTAAACCATAATGCTCAATATCCTGCCAGCAACGCATACCTAAAGACACCAGCCGCAGATGATCAAGCTTTGCTTCTCCGGCAATGCCAGAGCCAACGACCGTGCGCCACGGCACAGGAGGAACTTCACCAACACTGTCGCGCCGGGCCATCTCTTGTGCGCAGTTTAATCGACTGTTTAATGCCGCAAGCTGACGTAAGCATTCTCCGGCATGATAGTGGCTGGCGCGGGCGTGGAAGGCATCAACGCTGGCGCGCAGTTGCCGTAGCGATTCACTCACCCATCGCCAGCTGCAGCGTTCCGCTGCTTGCTGCGCGCGGCTGAAAGCGGCCTCGTAGTGAATAAGCGGCTGGCTGATGCCGCTCAGCCATAATGCCTGGCTTAGTTGTTGAACATATTGACGACACGTTTTGCCTTCTTCGCTGGCAAACGGATCGTCAGATGATGTGACGTGTTCGCTGCGCATCTGCCAGATTAAATGAGTCAATTCCGCTTGCTGCGCTTTTGCCTGGACAAAGGCCTGTACTGCCAGTACGACATGTTCGCAAAGTGTGCCTTCAATACAATCACAACGGGCGAAACGAATACTGCTGCGGGAATAAAAACGCACATCGCTCATCGGTAAGCGGGCAGAGGGAATTTCACCCGGCGCACAGAACAACTCAATGGTGATGCCTTTAGCGACCAGCGCCTGTGCGCGTTTGCGGGTGGCATCGGGAAGGGTAGCCAGTTCTTCCAGCCAGATTGCCGGATCCCATTCCTCTTCTTTTCCCGTAGGCTGGGCGGTAGCACAAAGTCGTTGATAACTTAACACCAGCATCACGCGATGACGGCACATACCGCTGGCCCCGCAGCTGCACTGAGCCTCTTTCAGTGCCTGGCCGTTCGCCAGCTGGGTACGGACACCGTCACTGAAGGTGGCGATTAAAGCGCCGTTCTCATGGCTGATCTCCGGGACGTTGCCATTTTCCAGTTCCTTAAGACTGCGCTTAACAAAACCGGCATTGCTTAACGCCGTCAGGGCCTGCGGTGTCAGTTCTAATAATTCCGGACGTAGTGAATTCATGACTGAAGATTCTCCGCAAGCCATGATGCCAGCTCGCCCGGTGTCATGGCGGCTATTTGTGCGCCGACATTAACCAGCGCCTGGGCCGTATCGCGGTCATAGCAAGGTGTTGCTGTGCTATCGAGCGCTGCCAGTCCCAGCACTTTGATGCCGCTCTGGACACACTTTTTCACCTGATGCGTCAGTAATGATGATGAACCCCCTTCGTAAAAATCGCTCACGAGGATAATGACGCTTTTCGCTGGTTGTTCAATAAGTTGCCGACCATACTCCACGGCACTGGCGATATTGGTCCCGCCGCCCAACTGTACTTTCATTAATAACTCTACCGGATCGGCAACGTCTGCCGTGAGATCAACGACGCTTGTGTCAAACGCCACCAGATGGGTACGAATGCCGGGTAACTGCCACAAACAGGCCGCCATCACCGCAGAGGGGATCACCGAATCGACCATCGAGCCGCTTTGATCAACCAGTAAGACCAGTTGCCATTGTTCGCTTTGGCGTTTAATGCGGCTGTTAAAGCGGGGGGATTCGATATACAACTTGCCGTGTTGCGGGTGCCAGTGTTGCAGGTTGGCGCGCAGAGTACTTTTGAAATCAAAGTTTCGCGCCAGTGGAATAAATGAGCGGCGACGGCGATCGCGGACACCAGAAAAAGCCTGACGAACTTCCTTTGCCAGTCGCGCCATAATTTCTTCAACAACCTGGCGCACAATCCTGCGGGCGGCAGCCAGTACTTCGGGGTTCATCAGATGTTTGGTGTGCAAAACGGCGCGTAGCAGGCTTTCGGAAGGCTGCATACGTTCCAGCACGTCGAGATTTGTCACCACATCTTCAATGCCGTAGCGCAGTACGGCATCGCTTTCCAGCCGCTCAATCACCTGTTGCGGAAACAGCGTGTGGATACTGTTGAACCACTCAGGAGTGGTGAGATTTGAGCCACCTAATCCACCAGAGCGTTCACCACGCTGGAGCCGTTCAGGATCGCGCCCATACAGCCACTCCAGCGCGTGATCTATCTGCCGGGCGTTGTCATCCAGCCCACAAAGCGTCGTTTCTGCCGCTTCGCCAAGAATTAATCGCCAGCGTTGTAGCTCACGGGTGGTCAGAAGATCGTTCAGTTCAGACATGGAAAACTCCCCAGTGTTGCAGCGATGCCAGTGCCTGCTGTTCGAGTTGTTGATGATGTGCAATGGCTTGCGGTGGACAATGCAACGGCATTTGCAGTGCCGAAACGGGAAGTTGCGCCAGTTGATAATGCTCAAGCACCTGATGCGCCAGCGTCCCGCGTTCTCGTGGCGGTAGCCAGGCCATCACCGCGCGTAAATCGGGCAGGGCATTGATAAAATTGGCATCACTCAGTTGATTCAAATGGCTGCTGAAACCGGCGATAAATGCAGGTTGACAGGCCAGTTGATGACGGGCTAATGCCAGCAAACCGTGCAGCGCCTCGCCGGATTGTGCCGGGGATAACTGCGCCAGCATCGTCAGCGCCGCTTCGGCACTGGCGTTGGGATGTTCCAGACGCATTAGTGCGCCAAGAGCCGCGCCGCGATCCAGCGCCGGGGCATGAATCGCCTGACTGCGTCGCTCCAGTAAGGCTACCGCCGCAGAAAGCGAAACGCCGGATAAATTAACGCCGCTATGTAGATCGCGCAGAATATGGCAAAGCGCTTGCCAGCTATGCAGGTGAGCGTGAAACTCCTTTTCATCCGGTCTGCCGTTAGATTCACACAGCCACAGCGTGCGATCGATAGCCGCGCATAACGTCGTTTGTAATATCTGCGCGCCTTGCATACCGCTAATTTCATCCAGCCGCCATAAGGCATATAGCACTTCCAGCGCCTGGCCCATTTCGGCAAATTGATTTTCCTGGGCGATTAATAATGTGAGTTGCTCCAGTAATTGTTGACTGAAGGACGCCAGACCCGCTAACGCCGCCTGGCTAAGACATGTGGTGATACTGCCGATGCCACCCGCGTCCAGCATATCGGCTTCTAATTTATGGCGTGCGGCTTCCTGAAGTGTTGCACCAAAGCATGCGGCCTCAATCAATGCCGCATGCTGGCTAAGCGGGCGGGTTAATTTCCAGTGTTCTTCACCGTTGCCTGCAAGTGTCAGTGTACTTCCCTGCTGGCGTACAATCCCAGGGATCTCCAGTATTGCCAGCCGATGTAACACCTGACTTTGCGCCAGCCCATCGGGGGTAAAGCGATTTAAGGTAAGCTCCGCCGGAAGAGAGATTGCGGTACGTTCCAGTTCGCAGGTGACATCTTTTGGCAGAGGCGGTTGTGGCGTGGAAGGGGCAAGTTTACCGAATCCGTCACCCGCTAATGTGTCTATCAACGTTAGCAGAATCGGATCGGTATCGGGATGAATAACGCCGCGATAGCTCCACGGCAACGGTGCATTCAGGGCTTCTTTAATCAGCGAGCCTGCTATGGCATCCAGCCAGTCAGTGCGTAACGGTAGTGTATGACCGCGCAACTGTGCCAGTGCCATTGCATGCAGATGTGCGGCAGCCATATCCGCGATCGAAGCAGGCAAGTTGTGCTGGCGCAAACGGGTGAGAACCGTTTTTAGCAGTTGTTCACCGGCCTGCTGTAAGCCCCACTGCCAGCACCAGTTTTGCCAGACCGGGGCAGGCATACCGGAAAGGTATCCTGCCAGCACATCAAGGTGCTTTTCACTGTAGGGGGTGAGATAACAACCTGTAACGGCATTTGCCAGCGAGGGCAATTCTGGCTTGTTAATTTCCTGCGGACATTCGCGCCACATTTTTGCCAGTGCAGGAGCGTGCCAGCCACCGCAGACGACTAACACGTCGCCATTATTTCGCTGCACCGCCCATGCAATCCAGCGAGCCATAAAGGCTTCGCGCTGACGATTGAGTGCATCGCCGGGGAAATCGCCCCGCAGTTGGGCAAAATAGTGCGCCAGCGCAGAGGGTAATGCAATTTGCTGGCTTTCATCTTCGAACAAGTGATCCCACAGGGTGTCGCTGTTATCCATGCGGGTGGCACGCAGCAGCAAGGCCTGGCTTTCCTCTTGCGTATCAGGCGAATCGTCCACTTCTTCACTCTGCGCCCAGCAAGGCAAATCGATGAAGTAAGTTTGTGCCTGAATACGACGTGCGGCTTGTAGCGCCTGCCACTCCGGCGAAAATTCAGCAAATGGCGTCCAGGCACCACGCCCGGGGGCTGCACCGTCCTGATACTGGCAATAACTGTAAATAGCTACCGGAAGCTGGTGGGCTAAAAACAGTTCGTCTACCCGGTCATTAAAATCAGCCGGGCCTTCAATCAATACGTATCGTGGCCGCTGGCTTTCGATTAACGATTTCACCAGCCGGGCGCAGGCCGGACTATGATGCCGGATGCCGACAATTAACGGCTCGCTCATGCATCTTTCCTCACGGCAGGCGGTGGCGGGCTTGATAATAAGCCTGCCAGTGAGCTTCTTTATGTGTGGCGACTCGTTGTTCGAAGTAACGGCGCAGACGAGCGCGATCTTCTTCGTTATCTTTGACGATGGTTCCGGCAATGCAGTCCACCAGGTCGGCTGGCTCACCTGCGCGATTCGCTAAAAACCAGGCGCGGACGCCTACGGCGTGGGCCACGTTCACGGCTTCAGCGGTGGACATAATCGCTGTTAGTGTATCCATTGACGTTTTCTTTTCGCCGTTGGCACGCAGATCGCGGAAGGTGCGGACCAGTAACTCCAGTACCGCGTCAGGCACTTTATGCGGAATACCGCTATGAGCCAGCAAACGCGCCGAAGCACTGGCGACCAGTTCCAGCTCCTGGGCGAAATCCATAATCGGAAAGACAGTTTCAAAATCGAAGCGACGCTTTAGCGCAGCACTCATTTCATTGACGCCGCGATCGCGGGTATTGGCAGTGGCAATAATATTAAAGCCTTCTCGCGCATAGAGCTGACTGGCTTCACCAGTGAGTTCCGGCACCGTCATCACCCTGTCAGAAAGCATACCTAACAGACAGTCTTGCACTTCCAGCGGTGTACGCGTTATCTCTTCAAAACGGACGATTTTGCCGTCGCGCATTCCCTGGTAAAGCGGGGCAGGGACCAGCGCTTCCGTTGATGGACCATGATTGATAAGCAGGGCGTAGTTCCAGCCGTACTTGATTTGATCTTCGGTAGTAGATGCGCCGCCCTGGATGGTTAACCCGGCATCGCCGCTAATAGCGGTTGCCAGTAATTCAGACAGGAGAGATTTTGCGGTGCCAGGTTCCCCCACCAACATCAAACCGCGTCCGGTGGCAAGAGTGACTAACATACGTTCGACAGCGGAGGGACTAATCACCACTTTACGGCTAATATTTTGCGCGCTATCGCCAAGGATAAAAGCACGGGCCGCAGGCAAACTTAACTGCCAACCGGGCGGGCAAGGTGCGTTATCATTTTGTTTTAATTTTGCCAGTTCATCGGCGTATAACACAGCAGCAGGCGGACGCTGCAGATGATTATTCTGCGGTGACATATATTCATCCCTGAAATGTATTAATGAAATAAACGATATTTTACGCGCAATAAATGTTTGGCGCATTAGTTGTTTGATCGAAAAATATCTGGAAAGCAGATCACAGTAAATAAAAAAACCTGCTGGTGAGGCAGGTTCTTTTATTTACTACTTTCAGGCCTAACACCACAGCCTGTGCAACATCGTGTTCCAACGAACGAATTATAACCACGGCTGGACCCCGTTGCAATTAAGATAATGAGATTTATAATCCAGACCGTTGGGACGTTGCGCCGGATCGAATCTATTTCAAGTCCTGGCTACCGGACGGGTGGTGCTGCAGGTGGTGCCCTGATCCGGAGTGCAACATCGTGGTCCAACATACGTAAACCAGTATCGACAGGCAGTGTAAGGGTAAGGTGCTGGTGTTGCGCTCCTTAATAAGGAGAGCGGATGGACACGCTGACACAAAAGTTAACCGTGCTCATTGCTGTACTGGAGCTATTAGTGGCTCTGTTACGGTTGATTGATTTGTTGAAGTAACGGGCAACTTGAAACGCATCTAAGGGGGAATACAGTTTCCCGGTAATGACTCCAACTTACTGATAGTGTTTTATGTTCAGATAATGCCCGATGACCTTGTCATGCAGCTCCACCGATTTTGAGAACGACAGTGACTTCCGTCCCAGCCTTGCCAGATGTTGTCTCAGATTCAGATTATGTCGCTCAATGCGCTGAGTGTAACGCTTGCTGATAACGTGCAGCTTTCCCTTCAGGCGTGATTCATACAGCGGCCAGCCATCCGTCATCCATACCACGACCTCAAAGGCCGACAGCAGGCTCAGAAGACGCTCCAGTGT
>NZ_MIIV01000034.1:0-12362 GCF_001743015.1 Shigella sp. FC1567 | reverse complement strand
CGAACTCCGCCTTCGCAAAATAAGCGGAAGCCTGGCGAAGGATATCGTTACTGCGGCGCAGTTCACGATTTTCACGTTCCAGCTCTTTCAGACGCTGACGTTCAGCGGTGGTGAGCCCGCCATCACCGCCTCCGGTATCCCGCTCATGCTGGCGTACCCAGACACGCAGAGTCTCCGGTGTACAGCCAATCTTTGGGGCAATGGAACAAATTGCCGCCCACTGTGAGTCATATTCGCCCTGACTTTCCAGAACCATACGAATCGCCCTCTGACGGACTTCGGGGGAAAAACGAGTATTTTTAGTCATCCTGTTTACCTCTTTCTCAGGGAGTTTAGTCTCCAGGATTCCCGGGGCGGTTCATGATCAGGTGTTTCACTGAATAATAACATCGCCATTTAGCTGTTTGGTCACAGTAATTTGCTCCAGACTGTGGAGGACCAAATCGACCTCATTCAGGCGCGGGGTATCTGCCGGAGCGTTAACCGCAATGACATGGCAACCCGCCGCCAGGCCAGAAAGCACGCCAGCGGGAGCATCTTCCGCCACCACACACTCCTGCGGCGCAAGCCCCAGCAGCTGCGCACCTAACAGATACGCATCAGGTTCTGGTTTTCCGCGCTTCACTCGCTCAGCGGTTACAAACACCTCTGGTGCGGGAAGCCCAGCTATTTTATGGCGCGCTCGCGCTACCGGCATGGAGCCAGAAGTCACAATGGCCCACGGAATACCTGCTTTATTCAAATGATTGAGTAAGGCGATTGCCCCCGGAAGCGCGGTAATACCTTCGGTTTCCGTGGCCTCGATGTGCTCCAGACACGTAAACTCGGCGGCAATATCAGCCTCGGATTTGCCCGCCATAAAATGGCGCAAAGAGGTGATCGCCTGTTTACCGTGAATGAAAGCCAGCACCTCTTCCGGCGCTAACCCATGACGTCTGGCCCAGTTGCTCCACGCCCGTTCTACCGCAGGCAGGGAATCCACCAGCGTTCCATCAAGATCAAACAGAAAACCTTTGCACCGCACGCGGGCCTCCTCAGGCGTTGATAATTTGATTAATTTCGTTGGCGCTCAAATGGTACTGACGCAGGCAGGCATGCCACACATTAAGCATGCGCTGATATTTTTCCCACATTGGCGTCTGGGCGTTAAAACCATGAGTCCCAGCGTCAAAATGGGTATAGCGCCCTTCCACATTAACCATAAAGCGGACATAACCGAGGTAACGTGCTTCAGTGGCGGCGTCAAAGCCGAGGAAGGTGACACGACGTTCATCGATGGATTGCTGGTCCTGCAAATTAGACCAGGAAACATGCAACGCATGATACATCTCCATAATGTCGATGATAGTGCGGCAGGTTTCTTCTTTCAGCTCGCCAAACTCGCGATCCAATTCACGCATCTGTAATCCGTAACCACGCTCAATAATTGTTTGCAGGCGACGGTAACGTTCAGCATTTGCCGGATCGAGCATAGTCATCATCTTGTACTGATTAGACAAAATAAGACGTTGCGCGTTGGTCATTTCCATTGTTGACTCCTGTATCACTCTACTACGGTGAAAAAAAAAGAAGGCTGAGTATGCCTTCTTTTATATGCGTAATCAGGGGTCAATTACAAATCATCAAGGAAAGTTTTATCCAGTTGTTTGAAGGCGCGCTTAAGCGTGTCAGCTAATGCCTGGTAATCAGGCTTGCCTTCAACGGGTGCCAACACCTGTCCAGACTCCTGCAATTTACCGCGAACTTCATAAAACCAGTTGAGGATAGCAGGGGGTAATGGCGTTACAGAACGCTTGCCCAGCCACCATAATCCCTGCATGGGTAAACTTAAGGCGAACAGCGCAGTGGCAACTGCCGGCCCAAGCTGACCGCCCAGGGCAATCTGCCAGCAGAGAGTAAATACGGCGATCGGCGGCATAAAACGGATCGCATAACGCGTCATCTTGATAACGCGATTTTCGACAAAGACCGGGGCAAGGCGTTTTTCCAGCGGCCACGTCTTTGAGTAATGCTGTCCCCGGCGAAACAAGCTAAAAAAATTAACAGAACGATTATCCGGCGTTGACATGCTTCACCTCAACTTCACATATAAAGATTCAAAAATTTGTGCAAATTCACAACTCAGCGGGACAACATTCAAAACATTTTGTCTTCCATACCCACTATCAGGTATCCTTTAGCAGCCTGAAGGCCTAAGTAGTACATATTCATTGAGTCGTCAAATTCATATACATTATGCCATTGGCTGAAAATTACGCAAAATGGCATAGACTCAAGATATTTCTTCCATCATGCAAAAAAAATTTGCAGTGCATGATGTTAATCATAAATGTCGGTGTCATCATGCGCTACGCTCTATGGCTCCCTGACGTTTTTTTAGCCACGTATCAATTATAGGTACTTCCATGTCGAGTAAGTTAGTACTGGTTCTGAACTGCGGTAGTTCTTCACTGAAATTTGCCATCATCGATGCAGTAAATGGTGAAGAGTACCTTTCTGGTTTAGCCGAATGTTTCCACCTGCCCGAAGCACGTATCAAATGGAAAATGGACGGCAATAAACAGGAAGCGGCTTTAGGTGCAGGCGCCGCTCACAGCGAAGCGCTCAACTTTATCGTTAATACTATTCTGGCACAAAAACCAGAACTGTCTGCGCAGCTGACTGCTATCGGTCACCGTATCGTACACGGCGGCGAAAAGTATACCAGCTCCGTAGTGATCGATGAGTCTGTTATTCAGGGTATCAAAGATGCAGCTTCTTTTGCACCGCTACACAACCCGGCTCACCTGATCGGTATCGAAGAAGCTCTGAAATCTTTCCCACAGCTGAAAGACAAAAACGTTGCTGTATTTGACACCGCGTTCCACCAGACTATGCCGGAAGAGTCTTACCTCTACGCCCTGCCTTACAACCTGTACAAAGAGCACGGCATCCGTCGTTACGGCGCGCACGGCACCAGCCACTTCTATGTAACCCAGGAAGCGGCAAAAATGCTGAACAAACCGGTAGAAGAACTGAACATCATCACCTGCCACCTGGGCAACGGTGGTTCCGTTTCTGCTATCCGCAACGGTAAATGCGTTGACACCTCTATGGGCCTGACCCCGCTGGAAGGTCTGGTCATGGGTACCCGTTCTGGTGATATCGATCCGGCGATCATCTTCCACCTGCACGACACCCTGGGCATGAGCGTTGACGCAATCAACAAACTGCTGACCAAAGAGTCTGGCCTGCTGGGTCTGACCGAAGTGACCAGCGACTGCCGCTATGTTGAAGACAACTACGCGACGAAAGAAGACGCGAAGCGCGCAATGGACGTTTACTGCCACCGCCTGGCGAAATACATCGGTGCCTACACTGCGCTGATGGATGGTCGTCTGGACGCTGTTGTATTCACTGGTGGTATCGGTGAAAATGCCGCGATGGTTCGTGAACTGTCTCTGGGCAAACTGGGCGTGCTGGGCTTTGAAGTTGATCATGAACGCAACCTGGCTGCACGTTTCGGCAAATCTGGTTTCATCAACAAAGAAGGTACCCGTCCTGCGGTGGTTATCCCAACCAACGAAGAACTGGTTATCGCGCAAGACGCGAGCCGCCTGACTGCCTGATTTCACACCGCCAGCTCAGCTGGCGGTGCTGTTTTGTAACCCGCCAAATCGGCGGTAACGAAAGAGGATAAACCGTGTCCCGTATTATTATGCTGATCCCTACCGGAACCAGCGTCGGTCTGACCAGCGTCAGCCTTGGCGTGATCCGTGCAATGGAACGCAAAGGCGTTCGTCTGAGCGTTTTCAAACCTATCGCTCAGCCGCGTACCGGTGGCGATGCGCCCGATCAGACTACGACTATCGTGCGTGCGAACTCTTCCACCACGACGGCCGCTGAACCGCTGAAAATGAGCTACGTTGAAGGTCTGCTTTCCAGCAATCAGAAAGATGTGCTGATGGAAGAGATCGTCGCAAACTACCACGCTAACACCAAAGACGCTGAAGTCGTTCTGGTTGAAGGTCTGGTCCCGACACGTAAGCACCAGTTTGCCCAGTCTCTGAACTACGAAATCGCTAAAACGCTGAATGCGGAAATCGTCTTCGTTATGTCTCAGGGCACTGACACCCCGGAACAGCTGAAAGAGCGTATCGAACTGACCCGCAACAGCTTCGGCGGTGCCAAAAACACCAACATCACCGGCGTTATCGTTAACAAACTGAACGCACCGGTTGATGAACAGGGTCGTACTCGCCCGGATCTGTCCGAGATTTTCGACGACTCTTCCAAAGCTAAAGTAAACAATGTTGATCCGGCGAAGCTGCAAGAATCCAGCCCGCTGCCGGTTCTCGGCGCTGTGCCGTGGAGCTTTGACCTGATCGCGACTCGTGCGATCGATATGGCTCGCCACCTGAATGCGACCATCATCAACGAAGGCGACATCAATACTCGCCGCGTTAAATCCGTCACTTTCTGCGCACGCAGCATTCCGCACATGCTGGAGCACTTCCGTGCCGGTTCTCTGCTGGTGACTTCCGCAGACCGTCCTGACGTGCTGGTCGCCGCTTGCCTGGCAGCCATGAACGGCGTAGAAATCGGTGCCCTGCTGCTGACTGGCGGCTACGAAATGGACGCGCGCATTTCTAAACTGTGCGAACGTGCTTTCGCTACCGGCCTGCCGGTATTTATGGTGAACACCAACACCTGGCAGACCTCTCTGAGCCTGCAGAGCTTCAACCAGGAAGTTCCGGTTGACGATCACGAACGTATCGAGAAAGTTCAGGAATACGTTGCTAACTACATCAACGCTGACTGGATCGAATCTCTGACTGCCACTTCTGAGCGCAGCCGTCGTCTGTCTCCGCCTGCGTTCCGTTATCAGCTGACTGAACTTGCGCGCAAAGCGGGCAAACGTATCGTACTGCCGGAAGGTGACGAACCGCGTACCGTTAAAGCAGCCGCTATCTGTGCTGAACGTGGTATCGCAACTTGCGTACTGCTGGGTAATCCGGCAGAGATCAACCGTGTTGCAGCGTCTCAGGGTGTAGAACTGGGTGCAGGGATTGAAATCGTTGATCCAGAAGTGGTTCGCGAAAGCTATGTTGGTCGTCTGGTCGAACTGCGTAAGAACAAAGGCATGACCGAAACCGTTGCCCGCGAACAGCTGGAAGACAACGTGGTGCTCGGTACGCTGATGCTGGAACAGGATGAAGTTGATGGTCTGGTTTCCGGTGCTGTTCACACTACCGCAAACACCATCCGTCCGCCGCTGCAGCTGATCAAAACTGCACCGGGCAGCTCCCTGGTATCTTCCGTGTTCTTCATGCTGCTGCCGGAACAGGTTTACGTTTACGGTGACTGTGCGATCAACCCGGATCCGACCGCTGAACAGCTGGCAGAAATCGCGATTCAGTCCGCTGATTCCGCTGCGGCCTTCGGTATCGAACCGCGCGTTGCTATGCTCTCCTACTCCACCGGTACTTCTGGTGCAGGTAGCGACGTAGAAAAAGTTCGCGAAGCAACTCGTCTGGCGCAGGAAAAACGTCCTGACCTGATGATCGACGGTCCGCTGCAGTACGACGCTGCGGTAATGGCTGACGTTGCGAAATCCAAAGCGCCGAACTCTCCGGTTGCAGGTCGCGCTACCGTGTTTATCTTCCCGGATCTGAACACCGGTAACACCACCTACAAAGCGGTACAGCGTTCTGCCGACCTGATCTCCATCGGGCCGATGCTGCAGGGTATGCGCAAGCCGGTTAACGACCTGTCCCGTGGCGCACTGGTTGACGATATCGTCTACACCATCGCGCTGACTGCGATTCAGTCTGCACAGCAGCAGTAATCTCGTCATCATCCGCAGCTTTGCGCTGCGGATATCTGAACCGGAAATAATCACTATTTCCGGTTTTTTATTCTCTTAATCTGCATTAATCCTTTCTGATTATCTTGCTTAACTGCGCTGCATCAATGAATTGCGCCATTTCACTTTGCATACTTACCACTTTGTTTTGTGCAAGGGAATATTTGCGCTATGTCCGCAATCACTGAATCCAAACCAACAAGAAGATGGGCAATGCCCGATACGTTGGTGATTATCTTTTTTGTTGCTATTTTAACCAGCCTTGCCACCTGGGTAGTTCCGGTGGGGATGTTTGACAGTCAGGAAGTGCAGTATCAGGTTGATGGTCAAACAAAAACACGCAAAGTCGTAGATCCACACTCATTTCGCATTCTGACTAACGAAGCAGGCGAACCTGAGTATCACCGCGTACAGCTGTTCACGACGGGCGATGAACGCCCGGGCCTGATGAACTTCCCGTTTGAAGGATTAACCTCAGGATCGAAATACGGGACAGCTGTTGGCATCATCATGTTTATGCTGGTGATTGGCGGCGCGTTTGGCATTGTGATGCGTACAGGAACCATTGATAACGGTATCCTGGCGCTTATTCGCCATACCCGCGGGAATGAAATTCTCTTTATTCCTGCGCTGTTTATTCTGTTTTCACTTGGCGGCGCGGTATTTGGTATGGGAGAAGAGGCCGTCGCCTTTGCCATTATCATCGCACCGCTAATGGTCCGGCTGGGCTATGACAGTATTACCACCGTCCTGGTGACCTATATTGCCACGCAAATCGGTTTTGCCAGTTCGTGGATGAACCCGTTTTGTGTGGTCGTTGCTCAGGGGATTGCCGGCGTTCCGGTGCTTTCTGGCTCCGGGTTGCGCATCGTGGTGTGGGTTATCGCCACTATGATTGGCCTGATCTTTACCATGGTGTACGCCTCACGAGTGAAAAAGAATCCTCTTCTGTCACGCGTGCATGAGTCCGACCGCTTCTTTCGTGAAAAGCAGGCGGATGTTGAACAACGTCCGTTTACCTTTGGTGACTGGCTGGTATTGATTGTCCTGACCGCCGTAATGGTCTGGGTGATTTGGGGCGTGATCGTTAATGCCTGGTTTATTCCAGAAATTGCCAGCCAGTTCTTCACCATGGGTCTGGTGATTGGCATCATCGGCGTTGTTTTCCGCCTTAACGGCATGACGGTTAATACCATGGCTTCATCCTTTACCGAAGGGGCGCGAATGATGATCGCCCCTGCCCTGCTGGTGGGTTTCGCCAAAGGGATTTTGCTGCTGGTCGGTAATGGTGAAGCGGGTGATGCCAGCGTGTTAAATACCATCCTCAACAGCATTGCCAATGCCATTAGCGGTCTGGACAACGCGGTCGCGGCCTGGTTTATGTTGCTCTTCCAGGCGGTATTTAATTTCTTCGTGACGTCCGGTTCTGGTCAGGCGGCGTTAACCATGCCGTTACTGGCACCGCTTGGCGATCTGGTCGGTGTTAACCGTCAGATTACCGTGCTGGCATTCCAGTTTGGTGATGGCTTCAGTCACATCATTTACCCAACCTCAGCTTCGTTAATGGCAACTCTCGGTGTGTGCAGGGTGGACTTCCGTAACTGGCTGAAGGTGGGCGCGACCCTACTTGGACTGCTGTTTATTATGTCCAGCGTCGTAGTGATCGGCGCTCAGTTGATGGGCTACCACTAAAAATGTTAAGAGCCGCAATTGCGGCTCTTTTTTCATTCTGCCGTTTCAGTCTCTACGGCTTCATTTTTGGCATTGCGCTTCATCCACAACGCCAGCGCTTTCAGCGAGTCTGGAGTGAACTCATCGCAGCGTGCGGTGATTTCTTCCGGCGTCAGCCAGCAAACTTCACTGACTTCATCTTCCTGTAGGGCGAAGGGACCGTGAGAGACGCAGCTGAACAACGCGCCCCAGACACGGCAATTTTTATCTTCGAAATAGAACTGCCCGTGCTCGGCAAAGGGGACACCGGCAATGCCCAACTCTTCTTCCGCTTCGCGACGCGCGGATTCCAGCAGTTGCTCATCGGCCTGAACCACACCGCCTGCGGTCGCATCTAACATGCCGGGTAAAAAGTCTTTTGTCTCGGTACGACGCTGGACCAGAATTTTGCCCATGCCATCATGCACGACGATGTAAGTTGCACGATGACGCAGACACTGTGCCCGCATTTGTTCCCGGCTGGCTTGTGCAATGACTTCGTTCTCTT
The DNA here is from genome assembly GCF_001743015.1 of Shigella sp. FC1567. NCBI lineage: Bacteria > Pseudomonadati > Pseudomonadota > Gammaproteobacteria > Enterobacterales > Enterobacteriaceae > Shigella > Shigella sp. FC1567. The sequence continues at coordinate 4,299 of NZ_MIIV01000034.1, read as the reverse complement.
CATTGACAATATCCACCCATTCAGTACTTGCCAAACGACGCTGTTCCATTATCAGGAAACCTTCTTTTTCTGGCGCTCTTACGGCGCATTTTGAGTTGTGGGTAAATTACGGATTAATCGCGACCTGCGCAATGATACTTTGATCATTGAGTGCGATTACACTAAGTACGTCATTATCCAGCATGCCATAACTCGCCGGATTACCGCCTTTCGGAATACTCACCGAGCCGGGGTTGAAGTGGAAAATCTCCCCCCGCTGTTCTGCCACTGGCAGATGGGTATGACCGTACACCAGCACATCGTTCTGGTTTAAAGCAGGTAGATTTTCCGGGCCAAAAAGATGACCATGCGTCAAAAACAGACGTTGTTTTTCCAGTAATACCTGTTGCCACGGCGCGGTTATCGGGAAATGCAGCAGCATTTGATCCACTTCGCTGTCGCAGTTGCCGCGCACAGCGATAACCTTATGTGCCACTTCATTAAGCCGTTCAGCGACTTTGGCTGGCGCGTAACCCTCCGGTAAAGCATTACGCGGGCCGTGATTCAACACGTCGCCAAGGATCACCAGCCACTGGGCACCGCTTTGGGCAAACAACTCCAGAACACGTTCCGTCGCCGGTAACGACCCATGAATGTCCGATGCAAACATCAGTTTCATCACTCACTCCTCGTCGAAAAAACGTAAGCTATGATACTGGATTCTGTCGTTGCTATCAGCCAGATTGCTTCGCCGAAAGTGCAATAAAACGCTGGACAGACGCTCGCTGCCACTGGAATGTCGCATAATCCACCAGGCGTTCTGGCACCTCATCGCCATGTAGTACCAGGCGGTTAATCATTAGCGCCAGATCAGTATCAGCAATGCACCATTCACCAAATAAATTCGGCTGACCCAGTGCTAACAAATGTTCTGCCATCGCGACACTGGCTTTTCCCTCGGCCGTTAGTGGCGCTTTTTTCGCCCCCGCAAAGACAACATCCGTCGGACGCTCTTCGCGGATGGGCATCAGATCGCTGCGCAGCCAGGCCTGAATCTGTCGTGCACGCGCACGATTTTCTAAATCAAGCGGATAAATACGTTCCCAGGTCGGTGGCGCAAATCGATCTTCCAGATACTCCGCAATGGCAGAAGATTCACTCAACTCAAAATCATCGATTTGTAATAACGGCACACGGCGTGTCTGACCGTAACCTTGCCACGTCGGCTGCAAATGTTCACCGCTGTCGAGGTCGATGGTCTTGATATGAAACGACAGGCCTTTTTCCTGCAACGCCACCCAAGCGGATAACACATAAGGGGAGAAAAAGTGGGCATCTGACCAAAGCGTGATAGCGGGTTTACTCATTATGTCCTCGGCAATAAAGGAGGCTGGCTATCAAACTATAGAGCCTTTTTGTCACTGTCACGTGACGAATACTCACGTAAGTCGCCGCGCTTTCTATACTTGTGGTGTTCAGATGATTAAACAACCGGAGCTGCAATGATCGATCTCTATTTCGCCCCGACACCCAATGGTCACAAAATTACGCTGTTTCTCGAAGAAGCAGAGCTTGATTATCGCTTGATTAAGGTAGACCTGGGGAAAGGCGGTCAGTTTCGTCCGGAATTTTTGCGCATTTCGCCCAACAACAAAATTCCGGCAATTGTTGATCATTCTCCTGCCGATGGCGGCGAACCGCTAAGCCTCTTTGAATCTGGTGCCATTTTGTTGTATCTGGCTGAGAAAACGGGGCTCTTTTTGAGTCATGAAACGCGTGAACGCGCCGCCACATTACAGTGGTTATTCTGGCAGGTAGGCGAACTGGGGCCGATGCTTGGGCAAAATCATCATTTTAATCACGCAGCCCCCCAAACCATTCCTTACGCTATTGAACGTTATCAGGTTGAAACTCAGCGTCTTTACCATGTACTAAACAAGCGGCTGGAAAACTCGCCCTGGCTGGGAGGCGAGAACTACAGCATTGCGGATATTGCCTGCTGGCCGTGGGTTAATGCCTGGACTCGCCAGCGAATTGACCTCGCAATGTATCCGGCAGTCAAGAACTGGCATGAGCGGATCCGTTCGCGCCCTGCCACCGGGCAGGCACTGCTAAAAGCACAACTCGGTGATGAGCGTTCGGATAGTTAACAGAAACAGGTTCTCGTGTATTATTTCATCCTAAGTAAAACAACGGAGAACCTGCAATGGCACAACCTGCCGCTATTATTCGTATAAAGAACCTTCGTTTACGTACGTTTATCGGAATTAAGGAAGAAGAAATTAACAACCGTCAGGATATTGTTATCAATGTGACGATCCACTACCCCGCCGATAAAGCGCGCACTAGCGAAGATATCAACGATGCGCTGAATTATCGCACCGTAACGAAAAACATTATTCAGCATGTAGAGAATAACCGTTTCTCTTTGTTGGAAAAATTAACTCAGGATGTGCTCGATATCGCACGTGAACATCACTGGGTGACGTATGCTGAAGTGGAGATCGATAAACTGCACGCGCTGCGCTACGCCGATTCGGTATCCATGACCTTAAGCTGGCAGCGTTAACCGCCATATCGGGAGGCTGCATGAACATAGTGATCACCGGAGGGACGGGATTAATTGGTCGCCATTTGATTCCGCGTTTGCTGGAGCTGGGCCATCAAATCACGGTAGTGACGCGTAACCCACAGAAAGCCAGTTCCGTTCTCGGCCCTCGGGTGACGCTATGGCAAGGGCTAGCCGATCAAAGCAACCTCAACGGCGTTGATGCGGTAATCAACCTGGCCGGAGAACCGATTGCTGATAAACGCTGGACTCACGAGCAAAAAGAGCGTCTCTGCCAAAGCCGCTGGAATATCACGCAAAAACTGGTCGATTTGATTAATGCCAGCGACACGCCGCCGTCGGTACTCATTTCCGGCTCGGCAACGGGCTATTATGGCGACTTAGGTGAAGTGGTGGTTACCGAAGAGGAACCGCCGCATAACGAATTTACTCATAAACTCTGCGCCCGCTGGGAAGAGATTGCCTGCCGGGCGCAAAGTGACAAAACGCGAGTGTGCCTGCTGCGAACCGGCGTGGTACTGGCACCGGACGGCGGTATTCTCGGTAAAATGCTGCCACCGTTTCGTCTTGGCCTGGGCGGGCCGATTGACTCTGGTCGGCAGTATCTGGCCTGGATTCATATTGATGATATGGTCAACGGTATTCTCTGGCTGCTGGATAACGAGCTCCGCGGGCCATTTAATATGGTTTCGCCCTACCCGGTACGCAATGAACAATTTGCCCATGCGCTCGGTCACGCGCTGCATCGCCCGGCCATTTTGCGCGTCCCCGCGACCGCCATTCGACTGTTAATGGGCGAATCTTCAGTACTGGTATTAGGTGGACAACGCGCGCTGCCTAAACGGCTGGAAGAAGCGGGTTTTGCGTTTCGCTGGTACGATTTAGAAGAGGCGCTGGCGGATGTCGTTCGCTGATGTGGTTTACAGCAAACATCCGCCAGTTAACTCCCGGTGTTACAGGATTAGTGGCTTTGCGCGATAAGATCGTCTGGTGAAAGTCGGGTCACCATCATAACTAACTCTCTGTCTAAACCTCTATCCAGCATCTCCTGAGCAATACGCAGGGCTTCTTCGTGTTTGCCCTGCATTGCGCCTTCTTCACGTAATCTGTCAGCAATGGTCATCAGTTTCTCCTTTTCTTGTGGTGCGCGTTCCGCTATCTCACCAATAAATGCACGAAAACGCTGGGCATCCCCTGTTTGTAATACGTAATTAAACAGGGCTTTTAGCTGTCTGTCATTAGTGTTCCCTGTAACTAGCAGCGAAACAATTTGGTCGACTAATCCCAACAGATCGCGCTGACGAATATGTTTCTGAATTAACTCCAACAGCGCCATTTTGCGGTGTTGCATAATCTCGTCATCCGGCACCACGGTAATATCCACCAACGGAAACGCTGATGAATATATTTTGCGGGCTATAGCAGGCTCGGCAAATTCATCAAGCCAGCAGAGTGAATAAGGATAAGGACTTCTGCAACCATGATAAAACAGCATCGGGATCACCAATGGAAGCTCTTTATAGCCCGCATCGGTAATGCTGCCAACTTACTGATTTAGTGTATGATGGTGATTTTAAGGTGCTTGCGTGGCTTCCATTTCCATCAGATGTCCTTCCTGCTCCGCTACTGAAGGCGTGGTGCGTAACGGCAAAAGCACTGCCGGACATCAGCGCTATCTCTGCTCTCATTGCCGTAAAACATGGCAACTACAGTTCACTTACACCGCCTCTCAGCCCGGTACGCACCAGAAA
>NZ_MIIV01000033.1:0-41329 GCF_001743015.1 Shigella sp. FC1567 | reverse complement strand
TCAATCATCTGTACTCCAATGACTAGTCTAAAAACTAGTATTAAGACTATCACTTATTTAAGTGATACTGGTTGTCTGGAGATTCAGGGGGCCAGTCTACGCGCCTGCTGCCAGAACTGTTTACAATATGGGCAGAACGGATCGGCGAAGACGTAGACAATGACCGGCGCATCTTTTTTACCGTCGAGGAGCCAGTGGGATTGTTCCATCCGTTGCCACATTTCGCGTCCGGCTGGTGCGTAAATTTCTTTTTCGATAAGTGTGTTACTCAGGTTTTCACCTTTCTCGTTGTACATGTAACCAGAGATAGCGTGCTTACCATCTGGAGTCAGGTAGATGGTGACGCCCATATCCTGATACTTTCCGAGATAACCTTTCATTCCTCCGGGGGCATCGAACGTTTTGATGATTGTAATGCCCTGTTTTTCAATCGCTTTTACTGGAGCAGGAAGTTCCTCTGCGAAGGCGATTGCAGGAAGCAGAGCCAGTAAAAGTATCTTTTTTAACATTAATTTGTCCTTTTCAGTCAGTGCAAAAGTCGAGTAAAAGGCATAACCTATCACTGTCATAGGTAAGAGCTTAGATCAGGTGATTGCCCTTTGTTTATGAGGGTGTTGTAATCCATGTCGTTGTTGCATTTGTAAGGGCAACGCCTCAGCCTGCAGGCAGGCGCTGAAGATACCAAAGGGTAGTTCAGATTACACGGTCACCTGGAAAGGGGGCCATTTTACTTTTTATCGCCGCTGGCGGTGCAAAGTTCACAAAGTTGTCTTACGAAGGTTGTAAGGTAAAACTTATCGATTTGATAATGGAAACGCATTAGCCGAATCGGCAAAAATTGGTTACCTTACATCTCATCGAAAACACGGAGGAAGTATAGATGTCCTTGATTAACACCAAAATTAAACCTTTTAAAAACCAGGCATTCAAAAACGGCGAATTCATCGAAATCACCGAAAAAGATACCGAAGGCCGCTGGAGCGTCTTCTTCTTCTACCCGGCTGACTTTACTTTCGTATGCCCGACCGAACTGGGTGACGTTGCTGACCACTACGAAGAACTGCAGAAACTGGGCGTAGACGTATACGCAGTATCTACCGATACTCACTTCACCCACAAAGCATGGCACAGCAGCTCTGAAACCATCGCTAAAATCAAATATGCGATGATCGGCGACCCGACTGGCGCCCTGACCCGTAACTTCGACAACATGCGTGAAGATGAAGGTCTGGCTGACCGTGCGACCTTCGTTGTTGACCCGCAGGGTATCATCCAGGCAATCGAAGTTACCGCTGAAGGCATTGGCCGTGACGCGTCTGACCTGCTGCGTAAAATCAAAGCAGCACAGTACGTAGCTTCTCACCCAGGTGAAGTTTGCCCGGCTAAATGGAAAGAAGGTGAAGCAACTCTGGCTCCGTCTCTGGACCTGGTTGGTAAAATCTAAATTTCCTTCGTCTTTCGCGCTACCAACTCCGGCGCGAAATACTTCGGAAATTCACCTAATTCTTCGGGTGCTGCGGCACCCGATTTTCTTCCCCGCACTATGATGCAAGCTGCATCCAGGTAGCCGTAGAGGCCGCTTGCATGATGATGTTTAAAGCCCAGGAGATAAACATGCTCGACACAAATATGAAAACTCAACTCAAGGCTTACCTTGAGAAATTGACCAAGCCTGTTGAGTTAATTGCCACGCTGGATGACAGCGCTAAATCGGCAGAAATCAAGGAACTGTTGGCTGAAATCGCAGAACTGTCAGACAAAGTCACCTTTAAAGAAGATAACAGCTTGCCGGTGCGTAAGCCGTCTTTCCTGATCACCAACCCAGGTTCCAACCAGGGGCCACGTTTTGCAGGCTCCCCGCTGGGCCACGAGTTCACCTCGCTGGTACTGGCGTTGCTGTGGACCGGTGGTCATCCGTCGAAAGAAGCGCAGTCTCTGCTGGAGCAGATTCGCCATATTGACGGTGATTTTGAATTCGAAACCTATTACTCGCTCTCTTGCCATAACTGCCCGGACGTGGTGCAGGCGCTGAACCTGATGAGCGTACTGAACCCGCGCATCAAGCACACTGCAATTGACGGCGGCACCTTCCAGAACGAAATCACCGATCGCAACGTGATGGGCGTTCCGGCAGTGTTCGTAAACGGGAAAGAGTTTGGTCAGGGCCGCATGACGTTGACTGAAATCGTTGCCAAAATTGATACGGGCGCGGAAAAACGTGCGGCAGAAGAGCTGAACAAGCGTGATGCTTATGACGTATTAATCGTCGGTTCCGGCCCGGCGGGTGCAGCGGCAGCAATTTACTCCGCACGTAAAGGCATCCGTACCGGTCTGATGGGCGAACGTTTTGGTGGTCAGATCCTCGATACCGTTGATATCGAAAACTACATTTCTGTACCGAAGACTGAAGGGCAGAAGCTGGCAGGCGCACTGAAAGTTCACGTTGATGAATACGACGTTGATGTGATCGACAGCCAGAGCGCCAGCAAACTGATCCCAGCAGCAGTTGAAGGTGGTCTGCATCAGATTGAAACAGCTTCTGGCGCGGTACTGAAAGCACGCAGCATTATCGTGGCGACCGGTGCAAAATGGCGCAACATGAACGTTCCGGGCGAAGATCAGTATCGCACCAAAGGCGTGACCTACTGCCCGCACTGCGACGGCCCGCTGTTTAAAGGTAAACGCGTAGCGGTTATCGGCGGCGGTAACTCCGGCGTGGAAGCGGCAATTGACCTGGCGGGTATCGTTGAGCACGTAACGCTGCTGGAATTTGCGCCAGAAATGAAAGCCGACCAGGTTCTGCAGGACAAACTGCGCAGCCTGAAAAACGTCGACATTATTCTGAATGCGCAAACCACGGAAGTGAAAGGCGACGGCAGCAAAGTCGTTGGTCTGGAATATCGAGATCGTGTCAGCGGCGATATTCACAACATCGAACTGGCCGGTATTTTCGTGCAGATTGGTCTGCTGCCGAACACCAACTGGCTCGAAGGCGCAGTCGAACGTAACCGCATGGGTGAGATTATCATTGATGCGAAATGCGAAACCAACGTCAAAGGCGTATTCGCAGCGGGTGACTGTACGACGGTTCCGTACAAGCAGATCATCATCGCCACTGGCGAAGGTGCCAAAGCCTCTCTGAGTGCTTTTGACTACCTGATTCGCACCAAAACTGCATAAGAAGAAGTAAGATTCACCTGCAATTGCTTAGCCGCCGGGGTCAAACCTAGCGGCTTTTTTATGGCATTAAAAAGCCCTGCCGGGATGTTCCAGGCAGGGCGGCATAAATACTTTTATCTGTTAGCGAACGACCAGTACAGGCAGATTGGCGTGGCGGATCACGCTCGAGGCGTTAGAACCTAACAGATGGGTCGAAATCGATGGGTTGCGAGAACCGATAACTACAACATCAGCCCCCAGTTCTTCTGCCAACTCATTGACTTCATCCCGCACGCTACCAAAACGGACATGTTGTTTAATGCGGGAAGGATCGATGGTGAAGTGGCTGACCATCGTTTGCAGACGTTCTTCTGCTTCATGTTGCAGATGCTCTTCAAAACGACGCACATCAGCGGCAAAACGGTCCAGGCTCAGGCTGGCTGACCCGGGTAGTACGTGAAGTAGATGAATAACTCCGTCATCCTGGGTGAGGAATTCAGCGTGGCGAACAGCTTTGTCGCTCAATTCCATTTCAAATACATCAACTGGCATAATGATTGTCTTATACATAACCCTTTCTCCCTGTTAATCATGAACAAATCATTCGCCATGATTATAATATTTATCCCTGATATTTGTCTGGTTCTTTTTCCTTACGAACGGTTTCTGTGATTAATATATTCTCACTGAACACCAGGAATTCTCCCAAAACCTGCGGTACCGCCCGTTTTCCCGCTGTGATAGCTACCCTTAAAGACTGACTCTTTTTTGAACTGTCTCTGGAGGTTGCATGAAAGCATTGACTTATCACGGCCCACATCACGTTCAGGTAGAAAATGTTCCCGATCCGGGCATTGAACAGGCAGATGATATTATTCTGCGTATTACGGCAACGGCGATCTGTGGCTCTGATCTCCATCTTTATCGAGGCAAAATACCCCAGGTTAAACATGGCGATATTTTTGGTCATGAATTTATGGGGGAAGTCGTTGAAACCGGAAAGGACGTAAAAAATTTGCAAAAAGGCGACCGGGTGGTAATTCCGTTTGTCATTGCTTGTGGCGACTGTTTTTTCTGTCGAATGCAGCAATATGCCGCCTGCGAAAATACCAATGCGGGTAAAGGCGCTGCGCTCAATAAAAAACAGATACCAGCTCCCGCGGCATTGTTTGGTTATAGTCACCTGTATGGTGGCGTTCCTGGTGGACAGGCGGAATATGTCCGCGTCCCTAAAGGGAATGTGGGGCCGTTTAAAGTACCGCCTTTGCTTTCAGATGATAAAGCCCTTTTCCTTTCTGATATTCTGCCAACGGCATGGCAGGCAGCAAAAAATGCGCAGATCCAACAAGGTTCAAGCGTTGCAGTCTATGGTGCCGGTCCAGTGGGATTGTTGACAATCGCCTGTGCACGGTTGCTCGGTGCGGAACAGATTTTTGTTGTTGATCATCATCCCTACCGCTTGAGTTTCGCCGCTGACCGCTACGGCGCGATCCCGATTAATTTCGATGAAGATAGCGATCCGGCACAGTCAATTATTGAACAAACGGCAGGTCACCGGGGCGTGGATGCAGTAATAGACGCCGTCGGTTTTGAAGCGAAAGGCAGCACTACGGAAACGGTGCTGACTAACCTGAAACTGGAGGGCAGCAGCGGTAAAGCGTTGCGCCAGTGTATTGCGGCGGTCAGGCGTGGCGGCATTGTTAGCGTACCGGGCGTCTACGCTGGATTTATTCACGGTTTCCTGTTTGGTGACGCCTTTGATAAAGGGTTGACGTTTAAAATGGGACAGACCCACGTTCACGCATGGCTGGGAGAATTATTACCGTTAATTGAGAAAGGATTACTGAAACCAGAAGAAATTGTTACCCACTATATGCCGTTTGAAGAGGCCGCCCGGGGATATGAGATTTTCGAAAAACGTGAAGAGGAGTGCCGTAAGGTGATTCTGGTACCCGGTGCACAAAGCGCAGAGGAGGCGCAGAAGGCAGTTTCAGGTCTGGTGAATGCGATGCCGGGGGGAACAATATGATCGTCAGGAGTGGTTTTCGAGGTAAAGGACAGCCATGACGATAATCGCCGCCATAATCAGAAATCCTATCAGGATGTAAAATGCTTCTGCCATGGTTATTCCCACAAACGAAACGGAATAATTTTGCAGCAAAAGTGAACAGTGAGAACCAGGAAAAATTGCTGATTTTGCGTAAAGAGGATGCGAGTGCATCCTCTGGGCAAAGCGAGTTATCGCTTGTGCAGATGGGATTAAAGCAGGTAGTCGCCAGCAGCTTCTGGCTGGTATTCGAGTTCCAGCACTTCAAGGTGGGTTGCAACGCCGCCCGGAAGTTCCCAGTGAATGGAATCGCCAACGCGCAGCCCCAGCAGTGCGGCACCTACCGGAGCCATAACGGAAAGCTGAGTATTGCTATCGGTCATTTTTGCCGGATACACCAGCGTGCGCACACGCACTTCGCCATCGCTAAGATTGCGGAATTTAACCCGGCTGTTCATTGTCACCACGTCGTGTGGCATCTCTTCTGGCGAACACATTTGGGCGCGATCCAACTCTGCGTTTAACGCGTCGGCGATTGGCAAACCAGCATAGGCGGGTTGCTCCAGCAGAATATCGATGCGTTCGGCATCCAGGTCGTTAATGATGATAGTTGGTCTGGACATTTTTACTCCATGTCGTCGGTACTGCGAGTGTCGCAGATAAACATACCCAAAAGAAAACCCTCACCGTCAGGCGGCGAGGGTTTAACTCACATGATGATACTGACTGTTGCTCACTCTTTGAAGTGATTTGCGTCACATTCAGGGAATTCCTCAATGCAGCGCATTATGTATAATTCTTAATCGTCACGGTTTATGGAAGACGAATTAGCGTGTTTTGTAAATCAGATGATTAATAACCCACTTTATCAATCACAAAGGTTTTGCCACAGTTGCTTGGGTGTGGTTGTGGCAAGAATGAGTTTGCAGAAAGCGGAGCGTTGATGGCGTCAGCTTTGATCGAGATCTGAATTTCAGTCAAATACGCAGGGTTACCCTGGCACGTTAGCTTAACTGCTTTCACGTTCTCTTTTCCCCAGCTTTTGGCAAAGGCGGCGTCAAAGTCACGGCGGCTCACTGTTTTACCGTAATTATCCGCAAGGAATTTTCCGGCTTCGCTCTCTTTAATTTCTTGATTCAGGCGTACCATCGTACCGAAGTATGCGTCCGGATCAAAACCAAAGCAGGCACCGTGTTTGGCATATTCGTAGCGTTCCAGGCAGGAACGTCCGCCAGCTCCTGGCATGACTTCACTTAGTTTAGCGGCCGTTTCCAGTGATAACCCGGTTTCCGGCGATGAACACATCCGGCTGGCGTGCGCTTCTGGTAGATTCGGGATTGGGCGAGTAGCGCAACCGAAGCGCATCCAGCGGCGTTCATCAACACCACGGGCAGCAACCGATTTAGGCAATCCTGGCCACAGACCATGTACGGTCAGAAAATCAGCTTTGTTGGTCGTTTCGGTTTGCAGGCGACATTCATCTCGTTCGTTACGATTTCGATCGTGTTGACTCTGGCAAAATCCGGTTTGCCAGGAGAGGGCCAGGACATAGCGATCAAAATCGCCATACTGTTTTGCCTGCAACGCTACGGCGTTGGCAGAAGAGAAGGGAAGCAGAGAAACCGCGAGCAACGCGGCGTTACGCCAGAATGCTTTCATAATGGGTGTGGAACTCATACATACACTGAATACTATCTATTAAATCATCACGCCCGCCAGGTGGGCTTACCTGGCGGGCGTGATGATTTATTCAGCGTTTGGCGAACGTATTAGTTCCACATGGCGAGAATCGGCCAGCCAACCAACAGCAACATAGAGATATAAATCACCCCGAAGATTGCGCCAAGACGCCAGTAATCTTTTGATTTCACATAGCCACAGCCGTAAATAATCACCCCAGGACCGGTTGCATAGGGCGTCAGACAGCCCATGATACCGATAGACAGCACCAGCAGGATACACAGTTGTTCCATTGGTACGCCCGGAATACCTTTACCGACGGCCAGAATAACCGGCAGCATGGTTGCGGTGTGCGCAGACAGGCTGGCAAACAGGTAGTGTGCAAAGTAGAACACCAGAACCAGTACAATCACCGTTGCGTTTGGTGAGAATCCTTCCAGGTGCGTACTCATGGTACCGGCGAACCAGTCAATAAAGCCAGAACGAGTCAGGCCGTTAGCCATCACAACCAGAGTTGCCAGGTTGACCAGCGTGTTCCATGCGCTGTTATAGCGGGTAATATCTTTCCAAGGCACAACGTGCAGGGCCAGCATTAGCGAAACTGCCAGCAGACCAACTGCAGTAGCATTAATGACTTCACTGCCAAAAACCCACAAACCTAAGCTGAGCAATACAAGGCCAATCAGTGTCCACTCTCTGCGTGTCAGCGCACCCATGGTTTTCAGTTCATCACCCGCCCAGGTTGCCACTTCTTCACTGTGTGTGATTTCCGGTTTGTACAGCACGTAGGAAAGCCACGGCGCAATGATAAGCAAGATAACCCCAACCGGCAGGAAGCAGAGGAACCACTGCAACCAGCTAATCTGGATACCGGCAATTTTGCTGACGAACTCCAGACCCAGCACGTTTGGTGCCGCACCGGTGACAAACATGGACGAACTCAGACTGGTACTAATGACCATCATCCACATCAAATAGCCGCCAATACGACGCGCGGACGGATCGTTGGGGAATGATTTAAACAACGGCGGCAGGTTTTTAATGACCGGAAAAACCGTACCCCCGGTACGCGCGGTGTTGGACGGTGTAAACGGCGCCAGCAGAATGTCGATAATGACAATCGCATAACCCAACGTCAGCGTGCGTTTGCCCATGAATTTCACCAGGAAAAGGGCAATGCGACGACCTAACCCGGAAACTTCATACCCTAATGCAAAAATAAATGCGCCAAATACCAGCCATACCGTGGTGCTGGAAAAACCAGCCAGACCCCATTTCAGCGCCTGTTTTTGCGCATTAAACGCTGGGTCAGCTAATTCTTTGGCATCAAAGAGCAGGTAATTACTGCCAATAACGCAAATAGTAACCGCAATAAAACTGATCGCTGTTGCCGGAATTGGCTCGAGGATCATGCCGACAATCATTGCCACAAACACAGCGAAGTAATGCCATGCCTGTGGTGGCATACCGTTGGGGACAGGGATAAGAAACATGACACCCATCACCACCAGTGGGGCCAATAGTTTCCATATATTATCTTTTGCTAAAGACATACGGGTTCTCCGAAAATTAATATTTCCAAATTTATCAAGTGCTTAAATAATTAAATCTGTGCTAAAAACCAGGTAAGGATCAGCAGGTCGGCACTGCCGCCTGGACTGAGATTTCGTTCGATACACTCCCTGTCGAACTGCCGGAGATAATCGAGATCGGCGGGGGTTCGAATGCCCCCTTTTTGCAATAATGTTTGCGCCTCGCGCTGTAGCCAGCGCAGGCCCCCTCGCCACCGCGCGAAGCAACGTTGGTATCGCCGTTGATCGCCATCAGTAGGAGCAAGGTATCGAGCAATGCCAGTTCAGGATCTAACCCCTGATCCAGCAGAGTGAGGTAATGCGGCAAGGCGTGGTTGATCACCAGTGGATAACCCGCTTCGGCTTCACCGCGTGCGCCGGTAAGGGCAAGCTGCTGGTACAACCGTTGACCTGCCGTCAGTTGTGAATTATTGGTACGCAGTTCGCGATCGGTCAGGCCACGGCAGAAACTTGCCGCCGTAGAACAAACGGTTGTTGGCGTTAGCGACTGGTTGAGCTGAAGCAAACGGCCAATTGCCGCACACAGTAGCCCTAAAGAAAAAATGCTGCCCTTATGCGTGTTTACGCCCGCGGTGGCGCGGAACATATCACCTTTGCAAGCCATACCAATTGGGCGTAATCCGTGGAGTACCGCTTCTGGTGCCATTTCCGCACTACAGGCACCAAATTCAATGAAACGGGGTAGCCAGCCCTGAATCGCCAGCGCGCTGCGGTGGAAATCTTCCAGCGCCATATCTTTATGCGCACCGCAGTTAATGCGATCCACGAGACCTGGTTTCGGTGACAGATTGACTTCAGTCAGCATGGCGCGCCAGCCCAGCAGGGCGTACTCATCGATTAATGACGTCGCAAGCTTTGTGGTTTTAGTTGACGTTGCAGGCATCGACATCGTTCAGCAGTGCCTCCATGCGGTTGAGTAAATCGGTCAGTTGATGGGTTTTCCACGCGCGCAGACGGCTGCGCTTTGCTCGCACAACAGGCAGCGGCGAGGCGGCAGTGAATAGTCGCGGCGGGAGAGAATTTCGCCTTCGGGCGTCAGGACATCGATATCCCATAACCGCCCGAGAGGATGACTATGTTCAAGCTCAATGGTGGCGAGCTTGAGGTCGCGAGCCGGGGCGGCAATGCTCAACATACCCTCCGGCCCGCTGGCGGAAACCAGTGCAGCCTGCTCCTGAATTTGCCAGCCCTGTTTTGCGGCTAAGGCACGCAAGGCTGTCACGCCATGATTAAAAATTCGGCGTGTGACCTCACTGTCTTTAATCGGCCTAGGCGCAACCACGGTAAAGGAGACCAGTGGAACAGGATGGCGCTTGAGCCAGACGTGTTGCCGTGCTTGCCTTTCATCCCGGCTGACGAGCAGCTCGGGAATTGACACCGCATGGTGGCTGGCGAGTTCAGGAAGCAGGTGCATGGCTTATTCCTTCACCTGATGTACAACATCGATCACCGAGCCATCGCGGTAACGCACAACGGCAACGACGCGGTCGGTGAATTCAATCGGCTGTGGTTCACCGGTCAGCAGACGCGCACGTTCACGCAGCCACTCAATGGAAACCACTTTAATGCCCGCTTCCTGCAGACGTTCTGCCAGCTCCGGACGTGCCGGGTTAACTGCGATACCGTGGTCTGTGACCAGAATATCGACACTGGAGCCCGGGGTGATGCAGGTCAGCACGTTATCCACCAGAGTCGGAATACGACCGCGTACCAGCGGCGCGACGATGATGGAAAGCGCAGAGGCAATCGCGGTATCGCAGTGACCACCGGAAGCACCACGCAGTACGCCGTCAGAGCCGGTCAGCACGTTAACGTTGAACTGGGTGTCAATTTCCAGCGCGCTCAGTACCACCACGTCGAGACGATCAACCGATGCGCCTTTCGAACCCCAGTTAGCGTACTGGTTGGCGCTGATTTCGATGTGATTGGGGTTACGGGCCAGCGATTGCGCAGCATGGCTGTCAAAGCTCTGCACATCCAGCAGTTTGCGGATCAGACCTTTTTCGTGCAGATCAACCATCGTTGCAGTAATACCGCCGAGGGCGAAGTCGGCGCGAATATCGCGGCTACGCATTTTGTCTTCCAGGAAACGGGTTACCGCCAGCGAAGCGCCGCCGGTGCCGGTTTGCATGGAGAAACCTTCTTTGAAGTAGCCAGAGTTGACAATCACATCCGCAGCGCTACGGGCAATAAGCAGTTCGCGCGGGTTAGTGGTCATACGGGTCGCACCAGCGCCGATTTTTGCAGCATCGCCAACGCGATCAACTTTGACGATCAAATCAACCTGCTCTTGCTCAATGCTTGCCGGATTATGCGGATAAGGCAGCAGTTCTTCGGTAAGCATCACGACCTGTTTTGCGTTGTCGGCATCAACCATTGCATAGCCGAGGGAGCCACAGCAGGCTTTACCGGTGTAACCGTTGGCATTACCGAATTCATCACAGGATGGGACGCCGAGGAAAGCCACGTCGATATTCAGTTCGCCGCTCTGTACCAGATGCACACGTCCGCCGTGAGAGTGGATTTGCACCGGTTCCGCCAGCAGACCACGGGAGATTTCTTCCGCCAGTGGACCGCGCAGGCCAGAGGTATAAATGCGGGTAACCACGCCCTGGCGAATGTGTTCTACCAGCGGCGCATGGCAATCACTCAGGGAGCTGGAGGCCAGAGTCAGGTTTTTAAAGCCCATCTTCGCGATGACGTCCATCACCATATTGACGGTCAGGTCACCGCCACGGAAAGCGTGATGGAAGGAAACCGTCATGCCGTCCTGTAAACCAGAGCGATGAATCGCTTCTTCCAGGTTGGCACACAGTTTGCGATCGCGCGCTTTTTCAGCCTGGTAGGTTTGCTTTGGTGAGTTCTGGAAAGCGGCAAGATCGCATTCAGCGCGACGATTCCAGGCCGCTACCCGTTCTTGTCGTTGAGATTGTTCAATTTTCTGCGTCATTTTGATTGCCTTATTCTTCGCGGATGCCGGAAAGTTCTGCACGGGAGAGCACCAGACGGGCGCGATCGATAACCGGACCGTCCACCATCTTGCCGTTCAGGGAAACCACGCCGAGGCCTTCGCGAGCGGCGGCTTCAGCGGCTTCTACGACGCGGCGGGCGTGATCCACTTCTTTCTGGGTCGGTGCGTAGAGGTTGTGCAGCAGATCAATCTGACGCGGGTTGATCAGCGATTTGCCGTCAAAGCCCAGCTGTTTGATGTGGGCGGCTTCTTGCAGGAATCCGGCTTCGTTGTTAGCGTCGGAATAGACGGTATCGAACGCCTGAATACCCGCAGAGCGCGCGGCCTGCAAAATGGAACAGCGTGCGAACAGCAGTTCAGTTCCTTCCGGGGAGCGTTCTGTACGCAGGTTGCGCACATAGTCTTCTGCACCGAGGGCGATACCGATCAAACGCTCGGAAGCGTGAGCGATTTCCACTGCGCGGGTAATGCCCAGCGGAGATTCAATCGCCGCCAGCAGGCCGGTGCTGCCGGGTTCACGACCACAGGCTTTTTCGATACGCAGGATCTCTTTTTCAATATCCAGAACATCCTGAGCGGTATCGGTTTTCGGCAGACGCACAACGTCCGCACCACCGCGAACGACGGCTTCCAGGTCGTTAACACCCCATTCGGAATCCAGCGCGTTGACACGCACAATGGTTTCAATATCGCGATACAGCGGATGTTGCAGCGCGTGATAAACCATGCGGCGGGCGGTGTCTTTTTCACGTAATGCCACGGAGTCTTCGAGGTCAAACATCAGGGCATCAGCCGGGTAGATGAAGGAGTTGCTGACCATCGCGGCATTGGCACCAGGCACAAACAACATGCTGCGGCGGGTGCGAGTTTTACGTTGTTGCAGCGAAGCGGAAATCATTGGCAATCCTCCCATGGCAGAGTCGGGATACCGCTGGCGCGTGCCAGCAGGGCTTCCAGTCGTGCACGTAAAATGCAGTCCAGTGTGCCTTTGTCATCGACATTCAGCTGTACGCCGCGCACGTTGTAGCGGGCGAGAACGTCCAGAATGGTGGTGCGAATTGCATCGCCAAACTGTTTCTCAACGCTGCTGTTGATTTGCAGGTCGATATCCTGCGTATCGAGTGGGGCGATGCGTATCATCACATCCCCAGACTCAAGGGTGCCTGCAACGGCGGGCTGGTTTATTTTCATTTTTCACCTGTTTCTCATGCGGGGGTCTTTTGACGAGCTGCCGCGTCCTGGCGGGAGTGCTCAAGCAGGTTCTGCAAATAATGCAGCGTGACTGCAGGGACCAGCGGCGCGATAGCCGTGAGATCGTTTTTCGCCAGCAGTTGACGTACCCGGGAAGCGGATATCGGCATCTCCTGGTAACGCAGCCGCTCAATTTCAACCAGTTCGATGGGCGGTGCGGAGATAGTCGGCGTTTTCAGCCAGTAGCGCATATCCTGGTTGTACTGGGCGGTAACGCGACAAAAGGGTTCAGTACCGACAAAGCGGTGAGTTACACCCAGTGCGGGAGCGAGGTACTGACGGAAAATCTTCAGATCAATTTCGGTGTAACAATGGTTAATGACGCTCTGTTCTTTAATGAAGTAGCAAGGGAACGTAGCGCGGGAGATGATGTATTCGGAGCCGCGATGCACAGTCAGGCGTGGAATATCGGCGGTGCCTTTTAACACCAGATCCAGCCGGTCTTCATAGGGGAAGCGTGAAGAATCTTCTTTGACTAAAAACAGATGCAACCAGTCGCACTGTGCCGCAGCTTGTTGAATCAGATAACGGTGACCATTCGTAAAGGGATTGGCGTTCATCACAATGCAGCCAATCTTGTTCCCTGGATGACGAAATTTTTTCAGCGATTCGGCATAGCGTTTCAGTCGCGTGGCGCTGTTTTCCATCAGCACCATCACGCCGGGTACGCTGGTCAGCGTGGAAAAACCGCACTGGCGGAACAGCGCCTCGTATTCGGTTTTGGTATAAATAAACAGATGCGTGCTGTGCCGCTCATAGGCGAGGTTTATCAGTTCAGTGGCTAATGTCAGCGCCAGTCCTTCACCGCGAACGGATTCACTGATAGCAACGCATTTAATAATATTTCCGGCAATTCCACCGCACGCGATAAGCTTTTCATCGCGGGTTACGGTAATAAATACTTCGACTGTGGTGTCAACGCTCAAATCATTTTCATGCAGGAATTGGGCGATTTCCGCCATTTTTTTATTTTCTGAACGTTTTACGCGGGTGAAAATATCATTGCCGAACATAATAAATAGTATCCTGAAGGTGCATGTTGTTATCGATTTGCAACGAATGTTGTTCAATGTTGCAAACTGATAACCTTTTATTTTCACTTGGGAGAAAGGGGGGTGATCGAGGTATATCTTTTTCTCCTTTCGCTATACATCCTAAGGAGTATTTCGGCGTGAAATTTTTATTTATTTAATGGTTTAAGTTTTTTAATTAATGTAATTACGAAATGACCTGCAGGTTTAAGTGATTTAATTGATTTAATGAATAAAATTTGCCACGATCATAATTAATATCTATGTATTTTGATTCAACATTTTAATTACATCTGTCAAAGAGGCTCGGGATAACCCGCAAGGAAAACAATGTTGCAGCTTAACGAGAATAAACAGTTTGCATTTTTCCAAAGACTGGCATTTCCGCTGCGTATCTTTTTGCTGATTCTGGTGTTCTCAATATTTGTCATTGCAGCCTTGGCGCAATATTTTACGGCCAGTTTTGAGGACTATTTAACGCTTCATGTACGCGACATGGCAATGAATCAGGCGAAAATTATTGCCTCCAATGACAGTGTCATCTCTGCGGTGAAAACGCGTGACTACAAACGGCTGGCGACCATCGCTAACAAATTACAAAGAGATACCGATTTTGATTATGTGGTGATGGCGACCGGCACTCGATCCGCCTTTACCATCCTAATCCGGAGAAAATTGGTTATCCTATGCAGTTCACCAAACAGGGCGCGCTGGAGAAAGGGGAGAGCTACTTCATTACCGGGAAAGGGTCAATGGGGATGGCGATGCGCGCCAAAACGCCAATCTTTGATGACGATGGAAAAGTCATCGGCGTGGTGTCGATTGGCTACCTGGTGAGTAAAATCGATAGCTGGCGGGCTGAGTTTTTATTACCGATGGCAGGTGTGTTTGTCGTGCTGTTAGGGATTCTGATGTTGCTGTCGTGGTTCCTGGCCGCGCATATCCGTCGGCAGATGATGGGCATGGAGCCAAAGCAAATCGCACGCGTGGTCCGTCAGCAAGAGGCGCTGTTTAGTTCGGTTTATGAAGGGCTGATTGCGGTGGATCCGCACGGTTACATTACCGCCATCAATCGTAACGCAAGAAAGATGCTGGGGCTGAGTTCCCCCGGACGGCAATGGTTGGGTAAACCCATTGCTGAAGTGGTCAGGCCCGCCGATTTCTTTACCGAACAGATTGATGAAAAACGTCAGGATATGGTGGCTAACTTTAACGGTCTGAGCGTTATTGCCAATCGGGAAGCTATTCGTTCAGGTGATGATTTGCTGGGGGCCATTATCAGCTTTCGCAGTAAAGACGAAATTTCCACCCTCAATGCGCAACTGACGCAAATAAAACAATACGTTGAGAGCCTTCGTACATTGCGACACGAGCATCTCAATTGGATGTCGACGCTCAATGGTCTGTTGCAGATGAAAGAGTATGATCGCGTGCTGGCGATGGTGCAGGGGGAGTCTCAGGCCCAGCAACAGCTTATTGACAGCCTGCGCGAGGCGTTTGCCGATCGCTAGGTGGCGGGGCTGCTTTTTGGTAAAGTGCAGCGCGCCCGGGAACTGGGGCTAAAAATGATCATTGTCCCCGGTAGCCAGCTTTCGCAACTGCCGCCAGGACTGGATAGCACCGAGTTTGCAGCCATTGTGGGCAATTTACTTGATAACGCCTTCGAAGCCAGCCTGCGTAGCGATGAAGGAAACAAGATCGTTGAATTATTCCTCAGCGATGAAGGCGATGATGTGGTGATTGAAGTCGCCGATCAGGGCTGCGGCGTTCCAGAGTCTCTACGAGACAAAATATTTGAGCAGGGGGTCAGTACGCGTGCTGACGAGCCCGGTGAACATGGCATTGGGTTGTACTTGATTGCCAGCTACGTAACGCGCTGCGGTGGTGTTATCACTCTCGAAGATAATGATCCCTGCGGTACCTTATTTTCAATCTATATTCCGAAAGTGAAACCTAATGACAGCTCCATTAACCCTATTGATCGTTGAGGACGAAACGCCGCTGGCAGAGATGCATGCGGAATATATTCGTCACATTCCCGGATTCAGTCAGATATTACTGGCGGGAAACCTGGCGCAGGCCCGAATGATGATCGAGCGTTTTAAGCCGGGGCTAATCTTGCTCGATAACTATCTTCCTGACGGCAGAGGGATTAATTTATTGCATGAACTGGTGCAGGCGCATTATCCCGGCGACGTGGTGTTTACCACTGCAGCCAGCGATATGGAAACGGTGTCTGAAGCCGTACGTTGTGGTGTATTTGATTATCTCATTAAGCCCATTGCCTATGAACGGCTGGGGCAAACGCTAACCCGTTTCCGCCAGCGTAAACATATGCTGGAAAGTATTGATAGCGCCAGCCAGAAGCAAATTGATGAGATGTTTAATGCCTATGCTCGCGGTGAACCTAAAGACGAACTGCCGACCGGCATTGATCCCTTGACGCTAAACGCGGTGCGAAAACTGTTTAAAGAGCCTGGTGTGCAACATACGACAGAAACGGTGGCGCAGGCACTGACCATCAGCCGCACGTCTGCCAGACGTTATCTTGAATATTGCGCCAGCCGCCATCTGATTATTGCTGAAATTGTTCACGGCAAAGTTGGCAGACCACAACGCATATACCACAGTGGGTGACATGATAAAGCCGGAGGAAACTTGCCTCCGGCATTACTATTTACTTGCCTGTGACCGCTGCTGCTGTTCCTGGCACCATCAGCTCTGTAGCAACGATAACAATCACCAAACCAACAAGCACCGGTACCGAGGTGCGTTTTACGACTTCAAACGGCGAGATCTTCGCCATCCCGGCAACCGCAACGACTACGCCAGAAACGGGCGAAAGGGTACGGCCAAGGTTTGACGCCTGCAGCATCGGGATAGTCAAATACGCCGGGTTAATGCCGGAAGAGTGCGCTAGTTTCGGGATCATCTCAACAAACGCATAAAACGGCGCATTGCCTGAACCGGTCGTGACTGCCGCCAGCATTGTCAGAATCACCAATACCAGCATCAGGATGATACTCGCCGAACCAAACGAGGTAGCGATAGAAATCAGACTTTGAATAAAGCCGATGGTGCTAAGCCCCTGAGCGAATACCCCAGCGGCAACCAGCAGCATCACCACGTTAGCAAACGCATCTGCCATCCCGCGATAAGCCACTTCCAGACCAGAGAAAACTTTCTGGGTATTAAAGCTGCGGAGGAACTCCAGAATGGAGGCAATCAGCATACAAATCACCAGAATAGTGATGATGTGTAATTGCGGACCCCATTTACCGTCAAAAATCAGTACACCGATGATCGGCGTGAACGGCAAAATGGCATAAAACGCAGGAGCAGTGGTGGTGATTTCACTGACATCTAACATTTCATGAGAGATGTGCTCTTTTTTATCCAGATAACGTTGCCAGAAGAAGTGGGCGATCGCCATGCCGATAATTGCAGCAATTGAGATAGGCAGCGTCGTTTTGAAGGCGAAGTCAATCAGCGACATTTCGGAAGCTTGCGCCGCCAGCACCACATCCCCTGAAGTCGGTGCGAGAATAATCGCCGCCGGGGAGGCACAAATGGCAGCAGCTGCGCCACGACTGATACCAACGTTTACCATCACCGGAAATAGGGTTGCCATCAGCAAAACACCCAGACCGGTTGCGGAAGAGACGGCCAGAGACATCAGACAGGCGACAAAATAGGCGGCAATCATCAGCAGGTAAGGGGAGTTAATATACTGCAATGGTTTTGACGCCAGCTTGACCACCATATCATTCGCGCCGATATGGGTCATGTAAGCGGCAAATCCACACAGCATCATAATCATCATGCCGAGGTCGCCGCCGCGGCTCATTAGTAATATTTTAACGTATTCAACGATATCCGTGGCGCTGTAGCCTGTTGAAGCCTGGCTGGACGGTAACACTTTGTGCCCCATAATGGCACTGATAATCAGCAATAACAGGCCACCGACAAATAACACACCAGTGGCGGAATACCCTTTAATGATGTAGCGAGCTACACCCACAATAACCACAACCCCAATAAGGAGTTCAATGAATGTCAGCATAATTTTTCCTGTCTCCAGGCCCCAAAGTAAATAATAAAAAATTCCTAAAGCTTAAGGAAAAAATATGCCCAATAAATTGGCGATGAATGCTGATTAAAATCAAGAAAAACTGCCATTAAGACATTGAAGTTACTGTTTTTATACATAGATAACAAAACGCATATTTAGCGGTTGGCAATTATCACATAATAATGTGTGCAAATTGATGGTGGATTGATGCAAATTTGTTAATTGCAATGGTGTTAGCTGCGGCTGTGCGCTCAAAAAATAATCTAATATGAGCATAGGTTGACGATATATATTATATACTTTGTTAAGGTGATTGTTGTATCTCGTTAAAAAATAAAATAATTTTTCCTTGATTGCATTTTGTCATCAAAAAAGACTTGGTTTTTCTTTTTTGACTATTCCCATCGCAGAAAACGACGCATCATCTTTAATCGATGCGCGGAAATATTTAACTTGAACAAGCGGAAATAAATAGAGCAGCTATTCAGATTATTCTTTATGTTGGGTCTATTAAGGTTATGTTAATTGTAGCTTTGCTATGCTAGTAGTAGATTTTTGATAAATGTTTTATGGTCACAAATGAACGTGAGTAAATATGTCGCTATCTTTTCCTTTGTTTTTATTCAGTTAATCAGCGTTGGTAAAGTTTTTGCTAACGCAGATGAGTGGATGACAACGTTTAGAGAAAATATTGCACCAACCTGGCAACAGCCTGAACATTATGATTTATATATTCCTGCCATCACCTGGCATGCACGTTTCGCTTACGACAAAGAAAAAACCGATCGCTATAACGAGCGACCGTGGGGTGGCGGTTTTGGCCTGTCGCGTTGGGATGAAAAAGGAAACTGGCATGGCCTGTATGCCATGGCATTTAAGGACTCGTGGAACAAATGGGAACCGATTGCCGGATACGGATGGGAAAGTACCTGGCGACCGCTGGCGGATGAAAATTTTCATTTAGGTCTGGGATTCACCGCTGGCGTAACGGCACGCGATAACTGGAATTACATCCCTCTCCCGGTTCTACTGCCATTGGCCTCCGTGGGTTATGGCCCAGTGACTTTTCAGATGACCTACATTCCGGGTACCTACAACAATGGCAATGTGTACTTTGCCTGGATGCGCTTTCAGTTTTGAGACAAATGAAGTTTTAGTAACTTCTTTAAAATCAATAGCTAAAATAAGTAACATCAAAAATAACGCGACTTTTATCACTTTTTAGTAAAGTTGCACTGGACAAAGCGTACCACAATTGGTGTACTGGTAACCGACGCAGCATTTGTGTCTATTTTTCATGTAAAGGTAATTTTGATGTCTAAGATTAAAGGTAACGTTAAGTGGTTTAATGAGTCCAAAGGATTCGGTTTCATTACTCCGGAAGACGGCAGCAAAGACGTGTTCGTACACTTCTCTGCAATCCAGACTAATGGTTTTAAAACTCTTGCTGAAGGTCAGCGCGTAGAGTTCGAAATCACTAACGGTGCCAAAGGCCCTTCTGCTGCAAACGTAATCGCTCTGTAAGATACGTCAGCAAGAATTCAAAACCCGCTTAATCAGCGGGTTTTTTTTGGGTCTTTAGTGTGCGGTTGAGGCCGAAAACAGCCAGAAAGCCAGTGCTGTCATGGCAAAAGACCCCAGAAGGTTGACGAAAACGTTCAGTAATGCCCAGCCAAAGCGACCCTCTTGTAACAAAAACACCACTTCTGCCGAAAATGTTGAGAAGGTTGTTAGACCGCCACAAAATCCGGTGGTGATTAATACTTTCCACACTGGATCAATGTTCGTCATCCTGCTGAACCATGCGAATCCCATTCCTATGATGAATGCCCCAATCAGGTTTGCTGTCAGCGTCCCCAACGGAATCGCCTGATGCAGTGGGTTAAATCGCATACTTAACAGCCATCTCGCCACGCTTCCCGTACCACCGCCAATAAAAACTGCTAAAAGAAGTTGTAACACTGCAAAATCCTGCTATTTGATTTGTATGAGTGATAAGTGTAACGCCGAATAATCGTCGTTGGCGAATTTTACGACTCTGACAGGAGGTGGCAATGCTGGTTGCTGCAGGACAGTTTGCTGTTACATCTGTGTGGGAAAAGAACGCTGAGATTTGTGCCTCGTTGATGGCGCAGGCGGCGGAAAACGACGTATCGCTGTTTGTCCTGCCGGAAGCATTGCTGGCACGCGATGATCATGATGCAGATCTATCGGTTAAATCAGCACAGCTGCTGGAAGGCGAATTCCTCGGACGTTTACGGCGAGAAAGTAAACGTAACATGATGACGACAATTCTGACGATTCATGTTCCTTCAACGCCGGGGCGCGCATGGAATATGCTGGTGGCACTTCAGGCAGGAAACATCGTCGCCCGTTATGCCAAACTGCATCTCTATGATGCATTTGCCATTCAGGAATCACGCCGTGTTGATGCTGGTAATGAAATCGCTCCGTTACTGGAGGTGGAAGGGATGAAGGTCGGTCTGATGACCTGTTATGACTTACGCTTTCCAGAGCTGGCGCTGGCACAGGCATTACAGGGAGCTGAAATCCTGGTACTTCCTGCCGCCTGGGTTCGCGGGCCGCTCAAAGAGCATCACTGGTCAACGTTGCTTGCCGCTCGTGCGCTGGATACCACCTGTTATATGGTGGCGGCGGGCGAGTGCGGGAACAAAAATATCGGGCAAAGCCGGATTATAGATCCCTTTGGCGTCACCATTGCGGCAGCGTCAGAAATGCCTGCACTCATTATGGCGGAAGTGACGCCCGAACGTGTGCGTCAGGTGCGCGCGCAACTGCCCGTCTTAAACAACCGTCGCTTTGCGCCGCCGCAATTATTATGATGTTTTTTTACTCGGCGCTTGATTCACCTTGTTACAGATTGCTATTGTGTGCGCGCGTCGAATGACCGTTAATATTCTCTGGTTTTTAAGGCGCGTTCTGTTGCCGGTTATATGTCAAGAAGGTATCTATGGGTGAGATTAGTATTACCAAACTGCTAGTAGTTGCGGCGCTGGTCGTTCTGCTGTTTGGGACTAAGAAGTTACGTACGCTGGGCGGAGACCTTGGAGCGGCCATTAAAGGGTTCAAGAAGGCGATGAATGATGATGATGCTGCGGCGAAAAAAGGCGCAGACGTTGATCTTCAGGCTGAAAAGCTCTCTCATAAAGAGTGACGTGGCGAGCAGGACGCTCCCTCAATATCTTGTTCGATACAAAAAAACCGCTTCAAAAAGCGGGTTTTTTATCAGACAGATGTAAGTAATTATTACAGGATTACTTAACTTCCATCCCTTTCGCCTGCAAATCGGCGTGGTAAGAAGAACGGACAAACGGACCGCATGCAGCATGGGTAAAGCCCATCGCCAGCGCTTCGGCTTTCATTTCGTCGAACTCATCCGGGCTAACGTAACGTTGAACCGGCAGGTGATGGCGGCTTGGCTGCAAATATTGCCCCAGCGTTAACATCGTCACACCATGACGGCGCAGGTCGCGCATTACCTCAATAATTTCTTCATTGGTTTCACCCAGTCCCACCATTAGACCAGACTTGGTCGGGATTTCCGGATGCGCTTCTTTAAAGCGTTCCAGCAGCTTCAGCGACCAGTTGTAATCTGCCCCAGGCCGTACCTGACGGTAAATACGCGGTACGTTTTCCAGGTTATGGTTGAACACATCTGGTGGCGTTGCAGTCAGAATATCCAGAGCACGATCCATACGACCACGGAAATCCGGCACCAGAGTTTCAATTTTGATTTGCGGGCTTTTTTCCCGAATGGCAGTAATGCAATCCGCAAAGTGCTGGGCACCGCCATCGCGCAGGTCATCACGGTCAACGGAGGTGATAACCACATAACGCAGCGCCATATCGGCAATGGTCTGCGCCAGTTTCACTGGTTCATTGGCATCAGGAGCTACCGGGCGACCGTGGGCAACATCACAGAACGGACAACGGCGGGTACAAATAGCGCCGAGGATCATAAACGTTGCTGTGCCGTGGTTGAAGCATTCCGCCAGGTTAGGGCAGGAGGCTTCCTCGCAGACAGAATGCAGGCCATTTTTGCGCATTGCGGCTTTGATGCCCTGGATACGTGTAGAGTCCGCTGGAAGCTTGATTTTCATCCATTCCGGCTTGCGCAGCAGGGCTTCGCGCTCTATTGCCACGTTTTTAACCGGGATAAGGGCCATCTTATCGGCATCGCGGTATTTAACACCGCGTTCCATCACAATGGGTTTACTCATAGCGTGCGTGTTCCAGTTGCGAATTACGAAGGAAAGCGTTTCAATTCAATAGATTGTTGTAATTATCAACTATTTTTGAATTAACGACTGGCAGTATATCATTGAAACGGACCTGAAAGCAGCCAAAGCGGTCGCGAAAATGTAAAATTGTTGTTGGATTGTGCCATTTTATCGTTCTGCGCTGTGATCTGGCTGTAACAATACTTTTTCAAAATGCATTACGGATAACATCTATTACTCCGTGCAGGATGGGATCACGCAGGCTGAATTTGTTGTAGTGGATAGAGAAATCTATTTGCTCCTTATTTAAGGACGGAAAAGGCAGTTTTTCCAGCGGCCAGCAGCGGCTAAACAGGTTATAAAAACGGCTGGGAATAATCGCTAACATGTCACTGTTGGCAACCAGTGCAGCGATTGTCAAAATGTTGTAGCTGGTGAAATTGATTTGCCGGTCCGGAAACATTTCTTGAACTCTCTGCCGCAGACCGCTGAAATTTTGCTCTTCCGGTAACAGAAGTACATGCGCAGCGTTGTCGATAGTCTCTCTGTCATCTTCTAAAGAGAGTAGTGGATTTCCCTCGCGGCAAATTAACACCATATTGTCGGTGAACAGAACATGATGTTGCACCGTACGATTGGTGCAAAACATGTTATCGATGATGAGATCGGTTTGAAACTGACTGAGTTGGTTTTCCGCGTCGCTGATGGGCGGGTTGCGCAGTAAAAGCTGCGGATAGTGAGTTTTAATCGCCCGATAGATGACAGGAAGGACCAGGGCTCCGACCGAGGGAGTGGTCGCAATAGTTATCGTTCGTTGCTTATCATAGCTTCCTTCGATATCCAGCGCGCCAAGAATGGACTCAAGGCCCTGACTGATATACTCATGTAGATGCATCGCAAATGCGGTAGGAGTGACACCTTGGCCTTTGCGAATAAACAATGGGTCAGGGAATATAACGCGCAGTTTCTGAATAGACTGACTGATTGCCGAGGGGGGCAGATTAAGCACTTTCGCTGCATTAACGATCCCTTTATGTACATATACAGCTTCAAAAATAGTCAGAAGGTTAAGAGCAATATTTCGTAAGGTTGTAAATATTTGTGGTTTACCTTCTGACGACTTTCTGCTTAAACAGGGTTCAATTTGATTATTACTATCCACGCACTTACTCCAATTTTATTCATGGAAAAATAATATTTAAAAAATTACAATAATCTTATGTCTAATTGGAACGGAACGCTTTTGCTCACCATAATCAACTATTTCAATAGGTTAATCAATGGGGTGAGTTACGGAGCAAGGCGTGGCACCGCATTTCTGCAAGTGATAAAGAAAATATACAAACGCGAAGGAGATGTAAAGCATTAGCAGGTATTATGAGTAATGACCCAGTGTAAATTGGGCCATTGATGTATGGAATTAAGCGGTAATATATTCGAAGTCCGGATTGTTTAGTAGCGCTAAAATATTTTCCAGTAAACGTGGAGCAATATTATTAGTCGTCGCTTCGGGTTTCCATTGTGATATTTTAGCCATTTCCATTCCGGCATACCCACAAGGATTAATACGTAAAAATGGTGAAAGATCCATATTGACGTTTAATGCCAGACCGTGGAATGAACAACCGCGTCGAATTCGTAAACCCAGTGAGCAAATTTTCTTTTCCCCGACATAGACACCAGGCGCGTCAGCCCGAGGATGCGCTTCTATACCCAGTTCAGCCAGGGTATTCACCACTGTTTGCTCAAGCAAGGTCACCAGTTCACGCACACCGAGTTTACGGCGTTTCAGGTTAAGCAACACATACATCACCTGTTGTCCCGGCCCGTGATAAGTCACCTGCCCACCGCGATCGCTCTGGATCACCGGAATATCACCCGGCATTAAAATGTGCTCCGCTTTTCCTGCCTGACCTTGGGTGAATACCGGATAGTGCTCGACCAGCCAGATTTCATCAAGGGTACTATCATCGCGGGTATCGGTGAATTCATGCATAGCCTGGGAGATTGGCTCGTAAGGCTGAAGACCGAGCTGGCGGACAAGAATTTTATCCTGATACAAAACGGCATCTCCGTGGAGAATGAGTAAAAGTGGGGGAAAAGTATATCACAGCGAGGAGAGGGGAGTTACCCGACCAGGAGCCGGGTAACGGAGAAGCGAGTTACAGAACCATGCGGACAATATCGATTTTGCCCAGTTCTTCATACAGTATTTCAACCTGCTCGATATGAGTGGCGTTGATAGTGATAGATACCGAGTGGTAGTTGCCTTTGCTGCTTGGTTTTACCGTTGGGGTGTAGTCACCTGGCGCATGGCGCTGTACCACTTCAACCACCTGATCAACCAGCTCAGGTAACGCCTGCCCCATAACTTTGTAAGTAAAAGGAGTAGGGAATTCAAGCAGTTCGTTAAGTTTGGTTTTCATGTCAGCTCCGGCGTAACGTAATTAAATAGCAACTCCCGCCAGAAGGCGGGAGTTTTTTTACTGATGCTTAGTATATGGGGACGGAAATTACACTTTCAAGTGTTTAATTTTCAACCAAACCAGTGATGGAACATTAATTTAATGTAATCAATGATTTTGCCGAAGAAGTTACCTTCCGGGATTTCTTGCAACACAACCAGCGGGCGTTGCTCGATCGTTTTGCCATCAAGCTGGAAGTTGATAGTTCCGACGACCTGATTCTTTTGCAGCGGCGCATGCAATTCACTGCTGTTCAGCACATAGCTGGCTTTCAGATCTTTCATGCGACCACGCGGAATGGTCAGGTACATGTCTTTATCAACCCCTAACGAAGCGCGATCAGAATCACCAAACCAAACCGGTTCAGAGGCGAACTCTTTACCTACTTTCAGTGGGTTAACGGTTTCGAAGAAACGGAAGCCCCAGGTCAGCAGTTTTTTACTTTCGGCTTCACGGCCTTTAAAAGTACGTCCGCCCATCACCGCAGAGATCAAGCGCATCTGGCCTTCAGTCGCAGAAGCAACAAGGTTGTAACCTGCTTTGTCAGTGTGTCCGGTTTTGATGCCGTCGACATTCAGGCTGTTATCCCATAACAGGCCGTTACGGTTCAGCTGGCGAATACCGTTAAACGTAAATTCTTTTTCTTTATAGATCGAGTATTCATTCGGTACGTCACGGATCAACGCCTGGCCGATCAGCGCCATATCGCGCGCGGAGCTGTACTGACCATCAGCATCCAGACCATGTACCGTCTGGAAGTGGGTGTTTTTCAGGCCCAGGGCGTTAACGTAGCTGTTCATCAAGCCAACAAAAGCGTCCTGGCTACCAGCGGCAAAATCAGCCATGGCGACACAAGCATCGTTACCCGATTGCAGGTTAATACCGCGGATCAGCTGAGAAACCGGAACCTGCATGCCCGGTTTGAGGAACATCAGCGAAGAGCCTTTAAACACCGGGTTACCGGTGGCCCATGCGTCGTTGCCGATAGTGACTAAATCAGTTTCTTTAAATTTACCGGCTTTCATTGCTTGGCCGATAACGTAACTGGTCATCATTTTGGTCAGGCTGGCAGGATCGCGGCGGACATCTGCGTTCTGTTCGGCGAGCACTTTGCCGGAGTTATAGTCAATCAGGATGTAGGACTCCGCATCGATCTGCGGTACACCCGGGATCATAGTTTTGATATTCAGGTCATCGGCATGTGCAGCAGAGATAAAGGCTGTGCAAAGAGCCGTGGTGAGCGCCAGGCGCTTCATGATACGAGCGGAAAAAATGGTATTCATGGTCTGAACTACGACATCCGTGATGGAATTAAAAAAAGTGCCCTACTATAGCAAATGCACTACCGGCAGGCATCTGACTTTCCGCGTGACTTTGTTAACGTCATTTACAGAAATTGACACATCAGATGCCTGCTTTACGCTACTGCGCGGTGGTAATAAATGACTGTAATTGGGCTTCGGTTTGCAAACGTTGCTGCAAGGTACTGGCTTCGGCTTTGCTGGCGAAGGGGCCAAGCTGG
Organism: Shigella sp. FC1567; assembly: GCF_001743015.1. Classification (NCBI taxonomy): domain Bacteria; kingdom Pseudomonadati; phylum Pseudomonadota; class Gammaproteobacteria; order Enterobacterales; family Enterobacteriaceae; genus Shigella; species Shigella sp. FC1567. The sequence continues at coordinate 15,298 of NZ_MIIV01000033.1, read as the reverse complement.
ATCCGCCAGACCGCGCCATTTTGAGTTACGCGACCGGGGACGCCGAACTTCTGTCCCAGTTGCTGTTGGTACTGTTGCGCACGAGCCTGATCGCTAACGGCCCCGACTTGCACCATAAAGTTGCCGCTGGCGCTTTGCGAGGCGGCTTGCGGTGTCACCATTGCAGGCGAGGTTGCAGGCGTTGTCGACGGAGCTGTAACAACGGGCTGTGGCGCAGGCGTCGGTTCGCTGCCTTCCAGTACACCAGGCGCTAAGGTCGTTGGTGCGCCGAGGAAACCGCTACTGGTTACCGGCGCGCCGGTCGGATCTTCGCTTTTTAGCGTCGAATTACTGACCGGAAGAATGTCACCCTGCGGGCCAGACACTGAACTTGTTCCCGCGCCACCGCTTAAATCGGGAGGTGCAGGCAGGGCGTAAGTCTGTTTGGCGACTGTGGTACAAGCCATACCAGGACCAGAAAGCGAACCATCCTGGGCGACAATAATCGGATCGATACGAACTTTGGTGTTGTTTGACGTGTTAAGACGGTCAGCTGCCGCGCGAGAAAGCGAAATAACGCGGTCGTTGCCGTAAGGGCCGCGATCATTAATGCGCACCACGATCATTCGCCCGTTAGCCAGGTTAGTGATTCTGGCGTAGCTGGGGATCGGAAGCGTTGGATGGGCCGCCGTCAGCTGTGTCGGATCGAAAGCTTCGCCAGAGGCCGTCAGGTTACTGCCTGGTTCGGCATCATAGATTGCCGCCAGTCCCGCCTGGCTAAATCGAGACGGATCCTGCACGATTTTGTAGCTTTTACCGTCGCGCTGGTAATCCTGATTTGCCGTCGCGTTCAGTGGTTCGAAACGCGGGTCCGCCCCGCTAATTTCAACTATGGGGCCGTTACATACCGCAGGCTGCGGTACACTTACCGTCTGTTGCTGACCATCATCGCTTGTACATGCCGCGAGCATTCCTGCCGCGATGCAGATCCCGAGCCACTGCTTACGCATTGCGCACCTCTTACACGCTTTTCGACAACATTTTCCTGTGGGTGTGGATTGACATTACAATCCCGAACCCAGCCATCAGCACAATTAGCGCTGATCCTCCATAACTGACCAGTGGGAGCGGAACCCCTACAACCGGCAGAATACCGCTTACCATACCAATATTTACGAAGACATAAACGAATAATATCAGCATTAAGCCGCCAGCCATGACGCGACCAAAGGTGGTTTGCGCTCTGGCGGCTATCCACAGCCCGCGCATGATCAGCAGAATGTAGAGAGCGAGCAGAATCAAAATGCCCACTAATCCCAGCTCTTCCGCCAGTACCGCGAAGATAAAGTCGGTATGGCGTTCGGGTAGAAATTCAAGTTGTGACTGAGTGCCATGCAGCCAGCCTTTGCCGCGTAATCCGCCGGAGCCAATAGCAATTTTAGACTGAATAATGTGATAGCCCGCGCCGAGTGGGTCTGATTCCGGGTCTAGGAGCATCATTACGCGCTGGCGCTGGTAATCATGCATCAGGAAGAACCACAGAATAGGAATGAACGCCGCCACCAGCACTACTGCGACGCCAATCAGACGCCAGCTAAGGCCAGAGAGGAACAGTACAAACAGACCGGAAAGCGCAACGAGGATTGATGTTCCCAGGTCAGGCTGTGCAGCCACCAGCAGCGTGGGCATAAATATCAGCACCAGCGCGATGCCTGTGTTCTTCAACGACGGTGGGCAAACGTCGCGGTTGATAAAGCGCGCAACCATCAGTGGTACGGCTATTTTGGCAATTTCCGACGGCTGAAAACGAACAATACCGAGGTCCAGCCAGCGTTGAGCACCTTTAGAGATGGCACCGAAAGCATCTACCGCCACCAGCAAAATAATACAGATGATATAGAGATAGGGGGCCCAGCCTTCATAAACGCGTGGAGGAATTTGCGCCATCACCACCATGATGACCAGACCCATCGCGATTTGGCCGATTTTACGCTCCATCATGCCAATATCCTGACCGCTGGCGCTCCAGATAACTAGGGCGCTGTAAACCAGCAATGCCAGTAAGATCAGCAGCATTGTGGGATCGAGATGGACTTTATCCCAGAATGTTTTTTTATTCGGATTATCCGTCATGATTAATGGTCCTCCGCTGCGGCAACCGCTGGATTTTCCGCAGGCAGATCGGTGTTGTTATCACCCAGCATAATGTGGTCGAGGATCTGACGCATCAGCGTACCAACCGCCGGACCCGCGCCGCCGTTCTCCAGAATCATGGCGACAGCCACTTGCGGATTGTTGTATGGCGCAAAGGCGGTCATCAGTTTGTGGTCACGTAAACGCTCGGCAATTTTGTGCGCATTATAGGTTTCGTTCGCTTTCAGACCGAAGACCTGAGCGGTACCAGATTTCGCCGCAATTTTGTACGGTGCGCTGGCAAAGTATTTATGCGTCGTACCGTTAGGGCGGTTAGCAACACCGTACATACCGTCTTTCGCCAGCTCCCAGTAACCGGAATGAATATCGCCGACGGGCGGTTCATGCGGTTGTACCCATGGCACCTGTTTGCCGTCTTCGGCGGTGCTCATCAGCAAATGCGGAACCTTCACGATACCGTCATTAATCAGGATCATCAGTGCCTTACTCATCTGGATTGGGGTCGCTGTCCAGTAACCCTGACCGATACCAACCGGAATGGTGTCACCCTGATACCACGGTTTTTTAAAGCGTTTCTGTTTCCATTCGCGGGTAGGCATGTTGCCGGAACGTTCTTCCGCCAGGTCGATACCGGTGTAATGACCATAACCGAATTTACCCATCCATTCGGAGAGGCGATCGATCCCCATATCGTAGGCCACCTGATAGAAGAAGGTATCCGCAGATTCTTCCAGCGATCTTGTGACATTCAGACGCCCGTGGCCCCATTTTTTCCAGTCACGATAACGTTTTTCCGAACCTGGCAGTTGCCACCAGCCTGGGTCAAACAGCGTCGTATTGCGCGTGATCACCCCGGCGCTCAATGCCGAAACCGCCACATAGGGTTTAACTGTAGACGCGGGAGGATAAACCCCCTGTGTGGCGCGGTTCACCAGCGGTGTATTCGGGTCGTTCAACAAGGCGGAATAATCTTTGCTGGAGATACCGTCAACAAACAAGTTTGGGTCATAACTAGGCGTGGAAACCAGCGCCAGCACCCCACCTGTACGCGGATCGGTGACTACCACAGCTGCGCGGCTACCCGCCAGCAGCGTTTCAATATATTGCTGGAGTTTGAGATCCAGCGTCAGGTAAATATCGTGTCCGGCTTGCGGTGGTACTTCTTTTAACTGGCGGATAACACGCCCACGGTTGTTAACTTCAACCTCTTCATAACCGGTCTGACCGTGCAGCACGTCTTCATAGTAACGCTCAATGCCCAGCTTACCGATATCATGCGTTGCCGCATAGTTGGCCAGTTTGCCGTCATTATTCAGGCGTTCGACGTCTTTATCGTTGATTTTCGACACATAGCCGATGACGTGGGTCAACGCCGAACCGTAAGGATAGTAACGACGTTTATAGCCTTTAACTTCAACCCCCGGAAAACGGTACTGATTGACGGCAAAGCGAGCTACTTGTACTTCGGTCAGGTTAGTTTTCACGGGAATAGAGGTGAAACGGTGTGAACGTGCGCGCTCTTTTCGGAATGCAGCAATATCGTCATCGGTCAGATCAACCACGCTGCGCAAAGCGTCCAGCGTTTGCTGCACGTTATCGACTTTCTCTGGCATCATTTCTATCTGGTAGATAGTGCGGTTGAGGGCCAGAGGGATACCATTACGGTCGTAAATAATGCCGCGGCTGGGCGCGATAGGCACCAGCTTAATGCGGTTTTCATTAGAGCGGGTCTGGTAGTCGGTAAAGCGAACAATTTGCAGATTATACAGGTTGGCGATAAGCACGCCGGTCAGCAGCAAAATCCCCAAAAAGGCGACCAGCGCCCGGCGCACAAACAGCGCGGACTCTGCCGTATAGTCGCGAAAAGAGTTCTGTAGTTTCATCCGCTGCGTTTTCTACTCAAAGCTCCCTTATCACTCACGGTGATAAGGATGGTTGGTGGTGATGCTCCACGCCCGGTACAGACTCTCTGCGACCAGCACGCGAACCAGCGGATGGGGGAGGGTAAGCGCCGACAGCGACCAGCTCTGCTCCGCCGCCGCTTTACAGGCAGGCGACAACCCTTCAGGCCCGCCAATCAGTAGACTGACGTCGCGACCATCCAGCTTCCAGCGTTCCAGCTCAGCGGCTAACTGCGGCGTATCCCAGGGCTTGCCTGGAATATCGAGGGTGACAATGCGGTTTTTGCCTGCGGCCGCCAACATCTGCTCACCCTCTTTGTCGAGTATGCGCTTGATGTCCGCATTCTTGCCGCGTTTTCCGGCCGGAATTTCAATCAGCTCGAAGGGCATATCTTTCGGAAAACGACGCAGGTACTCGGTAAAACCGGTTTGTACCCAGTCCGGCATTTTCGTTCCCACGGCGACAAGTTGCAGCTTCACGCATTAACTCCAGAGTTTTTCCAGTTCATACAGGCGACGGCTCTCTTCCTGCATGACATGGACAATCACATCGCCCAAATCCACGACAATCCAGTCGGCGCTGTTTTCACCTTCTACGCCGAGCGGTAACAGGCCCGCTGCGCGAGACTCCTGCACAACGTGGTCAGCAATGGACATAACATGACGGCTGGACGTACCCGTACAGATGATCATGCAGTCGGTGATGCTGGATTTGCCTTGAACGTCTAAGGCGATGATGTCCTGACCTTTGAGGTCATCAATTTTGTCGATAACAAAATCCTGGAGTGCTTTACCCTGCAAGTTTTCCCCCTGGGTGAATCAAATAGATAAAAATGGTCTGTCAGTATACCTGAACCAGAGGCGATTTCGGGACAATTGTCGCCGAATCGGCTTTCGAAAGTGGGCTATCATCCCACCCCGCGCCGCAGATTGCATCGCCATTTTTGTAAAACAATTTCTACAAAGTCGTGTCTGGCGAAAAAAGTCTGGCTGCGGAGAATATCAGCCTGCCCGGGTCTGTCAATGGTCGTTGCGGCTTACCCGTAAAAAAACAGAAAAGTCATGCATTATCGACCCCGATGGCACGGCTATTGAGGACGCGTAGCGTCGCGAATTTTTGGTTGATATCAATGGCGCTCCAACACCCCTGGTCAACGCGAAAATGCCACATAGCCTCGGCAGGCATGCCAATTAAACGGGCGATTAACAGACTCAGTACACCCTGATGGCTGACGACTAAAATATTCTGATAGTGCTGAAATTCACTAAGCCTTGCGATAAAGCGTTCCACACGTTGCGAAAATGCCTGAAATCCTTCACCGTTCGTGGGGATTGCATGCTGCCAGTCATTGCACCACGCGCTATAGTTTTCGGCATCTTCTTGCATGAGGTCGCGATGATGTCGCATCTCCCAGTCGCCAAAAAACATTTCGTTGAGTTCAGGGATGATTTGCACGGGGAGCTGGCGGTCACTGAGAACCAGTCGCGCGGTATGCTGTGCCCGTTCCAGTTCACTGCATAAAACCAGATCAAAGGAAACACCATGTAGCAGCGTATGCAGATTTTGCGCTTGCTCAATACCGCGCGCGGTCAGGGGGGGGGCGCATGACCGCTGTAAAGACCATCGATATTCGCTTGCGTTTCACCATGACGAATTAACCACAGTCGCATCATGCCCTCCGTAACGACAGGTATCAGCGATACAAGCCTTGTTGGTTAATGTAAGTCAGTACCGGTTCCGGCAATAAATCCTCACACGATTCACCGTTTTGCAAACGTTCGCGGATGATGGTCGCCGAGATGTTAAACCACGGCGTTTCAGCCAGATAAATTTTACCGGCAGGCTGAAGGTGAAGATCTTCCTGGTTATGTGTCAAATGATCTTCCAGCCATTGCTGGTATTGCGGTTGCGCCATTTCAAGTGGGTAACCTGGACGCCGACAGACGATCAAATGTGCATTGTCGAGTATCGTTTCGTATTCGTACCAGGTCGGAAAGGTCAGCAGTGAATCCTGACCAATAATAAACGCCAGCGGCACGTCCGGTCCTTGTTCCTGCCGCCACTCTTTCAGTGTTTGCGCAGTGTAAGAGGGGGCATTGCGCTTTAGCTCGCGTTCATCAAGAGTAAATAATGGCTTGTTGGCAATCGCCAGTTCAAGCATGTGTTTACGCTGCACGCTGTTCGCTTCCGGCTGGGGACGATGCGGAGGAACATTATTAGGGATGATTGTGACCCGCGTCAGACCAATCAAATTCGCCAGCGTTTCCACGGGTTTTAGATGACCATAGTGCACCGGATCAAAGGTGCCGCCAAACAGAGCCTGTAAAGATTTCATATCAACCGTCGATAAATACGTCCGCCAGGGGTTTATGGCACAACAGAAGAGATAACCCTTCCAGCTCTGCCCACACTGACTGACCGTAATCTTGTTTGAGGGTGAGTTCCGTTCGTGTCAGGAGTTGCACGGCCTGACGTAACTGCGTCTGACTTAAGCGATTTAACGCCTCGCCCATCATGCCCCGGCGGTTCTGCCATACCCGATGCTTATCAAACAACGCACGCAGTGGCGTATGGGCAGACTGGCGTTTCAGGTTAACCAGTAACAACAGTTCACGTTGTAATGTGCGCAACAAAATAACCGGTTCGCTGCCTTCCAGACGCAGTTGCTGAAGAATATGCAATGTGCGCTTACTTTTTCCCATCAACAAAGCATCAACCCAATGAAAAGGGGTGAAATGCGCGGCATCATTCACCGCCTGTTCAACGCGCGGTAATGTCAATTTGCCGTCTGGCCAGAGCAGCGATAAACGCTCCAGTGCCTGAGCCAGCGCCAGCAGGTTACCTTCATAACAGTAGCAGAGCACCTGATTTGCCGCGTCATCCAGTTCTAAGTTGAGCTGTTTTGCGCGCGCAGCAACCCAGCGGGGAAGCTGAGCCTGCTCCGGTGTCTGACAGGTCACCTGCACGCTGCGATTCGCAAGCGCAGTAAACCAGGCGGCATTTTCTTGCGCTTTGCTTAATTTATTACCGCGGACGATCAACAGCAGGTCGTCATGCAGAAGTCCGGTGAGTGTGAGAAGTTGTTCATTGATCGCCGCATTCGGTCCGTTTTCTGGTAACAACAGCAATAGCGTTTGTCGACTGGCAAACAGACTCATAGCCTGGCATAACGAAAAGATCGCATTCCAGTCAGTGTTGGGATCAATGGAAAAAGTGTGGTGTTCTTCGAATCCTTGTGCCGCAGCTACCTGACGAACAGCGTCCTGGCTTTCCTGCAATAACAGAGGATCGTTACCAAGTAAAAGATACGCCGCGCGCAGCCCTTCATTGAGCTGCGCGCGGAGTTGTTCCGGGTACAACCGAATCATCAGTTACCCAGCGTGGTGGAGACGCGTGCAGGCGTTGCCGGAGTATCCGTTGTGGTCGACGTCTGTTCTTCGTCGGAACGAATATCCGCAGCACGGATGCTTGGCAGCTTACGAATCAGCTGTTCGGCAGCACGGTCGTACATCTCTTTTACGATCATGTCTTGTTCGTTATCTTTCGCTAACGCCATTTGCGGGTTATCAAAGAACGAACGGAAGACTTTGGCGCTAATCGGGTAGATATCATGGCCGGGGATCAACACGGTCGCATTCACCGTCATGATCATCTGATACTCTGCTGTTTGACCGTTACGGAATACCGATGCGGTATCTTTCGTGATGCTCACTTTACCCAAACGCAGGGATGGAACGTCCTTACGCGTGGTTTCTTTATCAAGCAACTCGACACCATTCAGACGTAACTGGTTACGCACCGCACGGCTTAATGGCCCGTTCGGATCGCCTGAGTCCAGGATCATGACCTTCATAGTGGAAGGAACCTGCGTGGTATCACGCAGATGCCAGCCACACCCGGCGGTGATTAACACCGCCAGAGATAACAACAATGTTGCCAGATATCGCACGCTTCCTCCCGCGCTTAGCCAACGACCAGATTGAGGAGTTTACCTGGTACGTAAATCACTTTACGCACGGTAACGCCATCAAGATATTTTGCTACCAGATGTTCCTGGCCAGCACGTTCGCGAACCTGTTCTTCCGTTGCGTCCACCGGAACGGTGATTTTGGCACGGACTTTACCGTTAACCTGCACCACGACCAGCGTGGAGTCTTCCACCATCGCTTTTTCGTCAGCAACCGGCCACGGCGCGTTGTCGATATCGCCTTCGCCTTTCAGTTCCTGCCACAGCGTGAAGCAGATGTGCGGGGTGAACGGGTTAAGCATACGGACAACGGCCAGCAGCGCTTCCTGCATCAGAGCGCGATCCTGCTCGCCATCGGTTGGTGCTTTCGCCAGTTTGTTCATCAGCTCCATAATCGCCGCAATTGCGGTGTTGAAGGTCTGACGACGGCCGATATCATCGGTCACTTTAGCGATCGTTTTATGCACATCGCGACGCAGCGCTTTCTGATCTTCAGTCAGCGCATCAACGTTCAGTGCCGCAACATCACCTTTTGCTGTGTGCTCGTAAACCAGTTTCCAGACACGTTTCAGGAAGCGGTTAGCCCCTTCCACACCGGATTCCTGCCATTCTAGAGTCATATCAGCCGGAGAAGCAAACATCATAAACAGACGAACGGTGTCCGCGCCGTAACGTTCAACCATCACCTGTGGGTCGATACCGTTGTTCTTCGACTTGGACATTTTGCTCATGCCGGTATAAACCAGTTCATGGCCTGCCGCATCTTTCGCTTTCACGATACGGCCTTTCTCGTCACGTTCAACGATAGCATCAACCGGGGAAACCCAGTTACGTTCGCCGTTTTCGCCAACATAGTAGAAGGCATCTGCCAGCACCATACCCTGACACAGCAACTGTTTCGCTGGTTCGTCAGAGTTCACCATGCCTGCATCACGCATCAGTTTGTGGAAGAAGCGGAAGTAGAGCAGGTGCATAATGGCGTGTTCGATACCACCAATGTAGATATCCACCGGCAGCCAGTAGTTAGCCGCTTCGGAATCCAGCATACCTTCTTTGTACTCTGGGCAAGTGTAGCGCGCATAGTACCAGGAGGACTCCATAAAGGTGTCGAAAGTGTCGGTTTCACGCAGCGCTGGCATACCGTTAACGGTAGTTTTTGCCCACTCCGGATCTGCTTTAATCGGGCTGGTAATGCCGTCCATCACCACATCTTCCGGCAGGATCACCGGCAGCTGGTCGTCCGGGGTCGGCATTACGGTACCGTCTTCCAGCGTCACCATCGGAATCGGCGCGCCCCAGTAACGCTGACGAGAAACACCCCAGTCGCGCAGGCGGTAGTTCACTTTACGCTCGCCAACGCCCATCGCAGTCAGTTTATCGGCGATGGCGTTGAAGGCCGCTTCATGGTCAAGACCGTTGAATTCGCCAGAGTTGAACAGCACGCCTTTTTCAGTCAGGGCTTGCTGAGAAAGATCTGGCTCAGAGCCGTCAGCAGCCAGGATAACTGGTTTGATGTTCAGGCCGTATTTAGAGGCAAACTCGTAGTCGCGCTGGTCGTGACCCGGAACCGCCATAACTGCGCCCGTGCCGTACTCCATCAATACGAAGTTTGCTGCCCAAACGGGAATTTCTTCGCCCGTTAATGGGTGAACAGCTTTAAAGCCAGTATCGACGCCTTTTTTCTCCATCGTCGCCATTTCAGCTTCGGCAACTTTGGTGTTACGGCATTCGTCAATAAAGGCCGCCAGTTCAGGATTATTTTCCGCCGCTTTCTGCGCCAGCGGATGACCCGCAGCTACCGCCAGGTAGGTACAACCCATAAAGGTGTCCGGGCGGGTAGTGTAAACGGTCAGCGTGTTGTCATAGTCGTTAACGTTGAAGGTGATCTCCACGCCTTCGGAACGACCGATCCAGTTACGCTGCATGCTTTTAACGGTGTCTGGCCAGTGATCCAGTTTATCCAGATCGTTGAGCAGCTCGTCAGCGTAAGCAGTGATTTTGATAAACCACTGCGGGATCTCTTTACGTTCAACTTTGGTATCGCAGCGCCAGCAGCAGCCGTCGATAACTTGTTCGTTCGCCAGTACGGTCTGGTCGTTCGGGCACCAGTTGACCGCAGAAGTCTTCTTATATACCAGGCCTTTTTTATACAGCTCGGTGAAGAATTTCTGTTCCCAACGGTAGTATTCCGGCGTACAGGTTGCCAGCTCGCGGCTCCAGTCATAACCAAAGCCCAGCATTTTGAGCTGGTTTTTCATATACGCGATGTTGTCGTACGTCCACGGTGCCGGAGCGGTGTTGTTTTTCACCGCCGCGCCTTCCGCAGGCAGACCAAACGCGTCCCAGCCGATCGGCTGCAGGACGTTTTTGCCCAGCATACGCTGGTAGCGGGCGATCACGTCACCGATGGTGTAGTTACGTACGTGGCCCATGTGTAGTCGACCAGAAGGATAGGGAAGCATAGACAGGCAGTAATACTTCTCTTTGCTCTCGTCTTCGGTTACTTCAAATGTGCGCTTCTCATCCCAATGAAGCTGTACTTTGGATTCTATCTCTTCCGGGCGGTATTGCTCTTGCATGGCAGCCAGTGGTCCTGTTTTCAATACGGCTACAAATGTAGCGTTGAGGTGGTTTTTCAGATCCGCATAGCATAGCCCAAACGTCCGCGTCAAAACAGCCTTTCGCGCACTCGACGTTGAAATGATGCCCGGATTATTCATACATTAATTTACAGAGTTTGTGGGCGTATTAGCAAAGCAAGGAACAAAGAACGTCTATTATTATAGTCAGTTAACGACCCGGGAGATGAAACGATGAACAAGGTTGCTCAATATTACCGTGAACTGGTCGCGTCACTGAGCGAACGCCTGCGCAATGGCGAACGTGATATCGACGCACTGGTGGAACAGGCGCGCGAGCGCGTAATAAAAACAGGGGAGTTAACGCGAACCGAGGTCGATGAGCTGACGCGAGCTGTAAGACGTGACCTGGAAGAGTTCGCCATGAGCTATGAAGAGAGCCTGAAAGAAGAATCTGACAGCGTCTTTATGCGGGTGATTAAAGAAAGCTTATGGCAGGAGCTGGCAGATATCACCGATAAAACGCAGCTTGAATGGCGCGAAGTTTTCCAGGACCTCAATCATCATGGGGTTTATCACAGCGGAGAAGTGGTCGGGCTGGGAAATCTGGTCTGCGAGAAATGTCACTTCCATCTCCCGATCTACACACCGGAAGTGCTGACGCTATGCCCGAAATGTGGTCATGACCAGTTCCAGAGACGCCCGTTTGAGCCGTAATAGTCTGATTTCGCACAGCAATAAAGAGAATATGGGCCGAATGAAATTCCCCGGCCCTTGTTTTTATCTCTACAGTAAATCTTCAGTCTCACGAATTTCCTGACTGACATCTCTGGTTCCGGATGACTGAACTTTACGATACAGGTCGAGAGCCTGTCGGAGATCGACAGGTCTTCCTTCTCCGTAGTGATACATAATGGCCAGGTTATACCAGGCAGTGGCGTCATTGCATTCAGCGGCTTTCGTAAACCATTCAAAGGCAGCCTGATAATCTTTCTCAACGCCTTGTCCGTGTTTATACATATAACCGATGTTGACGTAAGCGCCGACGCTTTCCTGAGCGGCAGCCTTCAGATACCAGTACATCGCTTGCTTATAGTCCTGGTCCACCCCTTCGCCAGCGTTATAATCCCATGCAATTTGAAACTGGGCGTGCCGATTACCCTGCTGTGCGCTTTTCAAATACCAGAATGCGGCGAGTGTCTTGTTTTGAGCAACGCCTTTTCCGTCTTCATAAAGATCGGCCAGATTGTTTTGCGCGTCACTATGGCCTTGTAATGCAGCTTGTTTGTACCAGAAAAATGCCAGCGCATAGTCTTTTGCGACTCCGTTGCCATTTCTGTACATCCACCCAAGATTATTTTGCGCATAAGACATTCCGCTCTCCGCGGCTATCTGATACCAGACAACCGCTTCTTTATAATTGGGGTCTTCTCCACGATCCAGTATCCAGCCAAGGGCGTTGGAAGCGAAAGTATGGCCTTGTAGGGCAGTTTTTTTCAGCCAAAAGATGGCATGCTCATTATCTTTATGACGGCTTTTATCCTCAGTATACTTTTGTCCTAAGGAATATTGTGCTTCACAATGACCTTGCTCGGCGGCCAGCTTCAGCCAGTAAAAGGCCTTTTCGTCGTCCGGAGAGTCAATTGCGCTATCGCGATTATAATAAAACCCAACAATATATTGAGCCTCGCAATCGCCTTTTTCAGCACGTTCGATAATCTCATCTATTGATAAATTATCGCAGCAACTTGACGTAAAAATCATTATCATTTCCTTATGGTTGTAGATAAAACATATTATATTTTATGTGTTCCATTTTTGCGTAAGCCTTATTTTATGCGTATTATGTCGCGTCAGAAAAGTATAAATAACTGAGTCTCGAAATGTAGTTTACATTCATTAAATGAATGTTTAAGGATAAATTATATGGACATGGGGTCGCAAAAAATATTGTTTGCACTTTCCACTCCGATGGAAATACGCAATGAATGCTGTTTACCTTCGCATTCATCCCCCAAAATGTATTTAGGTACATGCTTTTTTGACCTTTCTTCCTCATGGGGAATTGATGACCGTGATGACCTGCTGCGCACAATTCACCGAATGATCGAGAACGGTCATGCCGCTCGGTTGGCAGGGTTTTATCACCGCTGGTTTCGTTATTCTCCATGTGAATGGCGTGACTATCTTGCTGAATTAAATGAGCAAGGTCAGGCTTATGCGCAATTTGTCGCCAGCACAGCCGAATGCTGTGGTGAGGGAGGAATTAAAGCATGGGATTATGTCCGGATGGGTTTTTTAAGTCGAATGGGCGTACTTAATAACTGGTTGAGTGAAGAAGAAAGTCTATGGATCCAGTCGCGTATTCATCTACGGGCTCTACGTTATTATAGTAACTGGCGGCAATACTTTGCCGGTTATACCTTTGGTCGGCAATATTGGCAGTCTCCCGAAGATGATCATCTGCCTTTATTACGCGAATTCTTAGCGCGTAAAGAATACGACGATTCCGGCAATGATATGTTTTATCAATTATTTGCCAGTGATGATGCGTATTACCCTACCTTGTCCTGGCAACCACTGGCTGACTACCCCACATGCCCGGAAACGCTTAAGGATATGAGCGACTTATGAAAAATTGCTGGAAGATCCTCGATATAGAGGAAACGACTGACGTCGATATTATCCGCCGCGCTTATCTGGCGCTGTTACCGTCCTTTCATCCAGAAACCGAACCGCAGGGTTTTAAACAACTTCGTCAGGCGTATGAGGAGGCGCTACGGATTGCGCAGTCGCCTGCTAAATCTGTTTGGCAACCAGAAGAATATGAGGTAGCAGAACATGAAATTCTGCTCGCCTTTCGCGCGTTACTTGCCTCTGATAGCGAACGTTTTCTGCCCTCCGCCTGGCAGCGATTCATTCAGCAATTAAATTATTGCTCGATGGAAGAGATTGATGAATTACGCTGGTCGCTGTGCACAATCGCCATGAACACTGCCCATTTATCCTTCGAGTGCGTGGTGTTATTAGCAGAAAGATTGCGGTGGTTGCAGGAGGAAAACGTCGGGGAAATAGACGAAGAAGAACTGGAATCCTTTTTATATGCCATTGCGAAGGGGAATGTTTTTAACTTCCAGACCATTCTGCATCTGCCCGTTGCCGTGCAAAATGACACCATCGATTTTTACCAAATGTTCGCTCGGATTTGGTCATCGCATCCAGAATGGCTGACATTGTATTTAGCGCAACATCGCGCAGTGATCATCCCCGATGATGCAAAACTGCACAGAAATTTACTCCGCTGGTATAGCGCAGGTCGCCTGGATATCCCCGAACTTCTGGATTACGCCCGGTCGTGGCGGGAAGCTGAACCTGATAATGAAGATGCGCGTTATTATGAATACGCGCAACGCGTCTATTGTGGAGAAGGCGAAAGCTTGCTGGCAGAACTTTGTGACTACTGGCGCGAGTATCCCTCCACCCAGGCGGATGCTTTAATATTGCAATGGTGCCGTCAGCATCGGGTCGATTATTACCCGTTAGTGGTGATGATGATTGAAGCTCGTGAACTGGTTAACGATCAGGGTAAACAGCTACTTTATGTCCCCGGCGACAGCGCCCGTACGCGTTTTCATTTATACGAAATACTCAGCGATGAAAAACTCTCTGCGCTGGGGCGTTCACTGGTCGAGATGGTTTTGCACAAAGGACGTAAGCCGCGGATCTCACTCACGCGTGATACAGAACATCTCTTATGGCCATTATATTTAGTTGCCAAACAATTAGTGCAGGCCAGCCAACCGACAGAAGAATCATTAATGCCGATCGTAAGCCGTCTTGATGCAGAAGATCGTTGTCCACTGGAAGCATTAATTATTCGTCGATTATTAATTCAGGCGGCGAATTTTACCGAGAAGCAAACTGTTGAACCGGAGCCGCAACCGCAGCCAATGCCCGTTGACGATGGTGGGCCGGGCTGTCTGGGCGTCATCAAAATTATTTTCTACATTTTTATCTTTGCCGGTTTGATAGGGAAAATACTCCATCTGTTCGGGTGACAGTCGACGTTAATGTGCGGAAAGCCCGGCAAGTAATATAAAAAAGTAGTCAGTTAATGCACTTAAGGGATTATTAACAAATGAATAAGGAAGAACAATATCTTCTTTTTGCGCTTTCTGCGCCCATGGAAATACTTAATCAGGGTTGCAAACCCGCGCATGACTCGCCAAAAATGTATACCGGTATAAAAGAATTCGATCTCTCATCATCCTGGGGAATAAATAATCGTGATGATTTAATTCAGACTATTTATCAGATGACTGATGATGGTCATGCCAATGATTTAGCTGGCTTATATCTGACATGGCATCGCTCTTCCCCTGAAGAGTGGAAAGCATTAATTGCTGGTGGCTCGGAGAGAGGGTTGATTTATACCCAATTCGTTGCCCAAACCGCTATGTGCTGTGGGGAAGGGTGAAGTGGTCAACAAAAACTGGCCACCGAGTTAGAGTTTTTCCAGTATCGATTTTCCGATTCGTTTGGGGGTAACCCACCGTTATATTCGTGCGGTCTTAGTGCGCTGTAATATCCAACGATATAGTCCGTTATGGCGTGAGCTGCCTCGCTGAAGCTTACGTAACCCACCACCGGCATCCATTCGTTCTTCAGACTCCTGAAGAAGCGTTCCATTGGGCTGTTATCCCAGCAGTTTCCGCGC
>NZ_MIIV01000032.1:0-12489 GCF_001743015.1 Shigella sp. FC1567 | reverse complement strand
TTTCTGGTGCGTACCGGGCTGAGAGGCGGTGTAAGTGAACTGTAGTTGCCATGTTTTACGGCAATGAGAGCAGAGATAGCGCTGATGTCCGGCAGTGCTTTTGCCGTTACGCACCACGCCTTCAGTAGCGGAGCAGGAAGGACATCTGATGGAAATGGAAGCCACGCAAGCACCTTAAAATCACCATCATACACTAAATCAGTAAGTTGGCAGCATTACCCCTCCAACGGAACTTAAGCCGTCAGGTGCCAGGGCGATATACCCCGCCTTCGTCACTCGCCGTGCCACATCTTCGATATACGGATTCAGTCCACGATTCTCATGCACCACCACCACGGCTGGCGTTTTGCCGCTCATTTTTGCGGGTTTCACCAGATAACCCCGTACCTCGCCGTGACCATTTGGCGAAGGATACGTGATGTACTCAGCAACAATCTCCGGGTCGGTAAACTCTACCTGAGTCGTCAGCACATAATTTGGCTTGAGCAAATCAAACAACGCTAATGCCGTCATCCCGCCCACCGCATACTTCGCCGCAAGGTTGAGGAACTCACGTTTCGAAATTTTCCCGTGAGCGTAATAGTCGTAGTAATCCAACAACTCTTGTGGGAAATCTTTGGCGGTTAAACGCGGCATCGTTGCATTCCTCAACTGGTGTTTTTTAAGCAAAGCATAAGCGCGTGTTTTTGCCCAGTTTTTCGTCACTCTGTGAGCCAGACTACGGGATACGCGCTGGCGAATCGCTAAACTAGAAACATTGTTTCGAAATTGAACGGTGGAAAGGAGAGGTCATGGTCTGGTTAGCGAATCCCGAACGTTACGGGCAGATGCAGTACCGCTATTGCGGAAAAAGTGGTTTACGCCTGCCCGCGTTATCGCTCGGTTTATGGCACAATTTCGGTCACGTTAACGCGCTGGAATCACAGCGTGCAATCCTGCGTAAAGCGTTTGATTTAGGCATTACGCACTTTGATTTAGCCAACAATTACGGGCCGCCTCCAGGAAGCGCAGAAGAGAACTTTGGTCGCCTGCTGCGGGAGGATTTTGCCGCTTATCGCGATGAACTGATTATCTCTACCAAGGCTGGCTACGATATGTGGCCCGGCCCTTACGGCTCTGGCGGTTCACGTAAATACCTGCTCGCCAGCCTCGACCAAAGCCTGAAGCGTATGGGGCTTGAGTATGTCGATATCTTTTACTCTCATCGCGTCGATGAAAATACGCCGATGGAAGAAACCGCCTCTGCGCTGGCTCATGCGGTACAAAGCGGTAAGGCGCTGTATGTCGGGATCTCCTCTTACTCGCCAGAGCGGACGCAAAAAATGGTCGAGTTGCTGCACGAGTGGAAAATTCCGCTTTTAATTCATCAACCTTCGTACAATTTACTGAACCGCTGGGTGGATAAAAGCGGCCTGCTGGATACCCTGCAAAATAACGGCGTGGGCTGTATTGCCTTTACTCCTCTGGCTCAGGGATTGCTGACCGGAAAATATCTCAACGGCATTCCGCAAGATTCACGGATGCATCGTGAAGGGAATAAAGTTCGTGGTCTGACGCCGAAAATGCTTACCGAAGCCAACCTCAACAGCCTGCGCTTATTGAATGAAATGGCACAGCAGCGTGGACAATCAATGGCGCAAATGGCGTTAAGCTGGTTGCTGAAAGATGATCGCGTGACGTCGGTATTGATTGGTGTCAGCCGCGCGGAGCAACTAGAGGAGAACGTGCAGGCGCTGAATAATCTGACATTTAGCACCGAGGAGCTGGCGCAGATTGATCAGCATATCGCCGATGGCGAGCTGAATCTG
Source organism: Shigella sp. FC1567 (assembly GCF_001743015.1). NCBI lineage: Bacteria > Pseudomonadati > Pseudomonadota > Gammaproteobacteria > Enterobacterales > Enterobacteriaceae > Shigella > Shigella sp. FC1567. Next base: position 10,681 of record NZ_MIIV01000032.1, on the reverse strand, counting down.
TGGCAGGCGTCTTCCGATAAATGACCTGTTAATAACGGGCGCGCGAACCGCGCCCGAATCAGATCAGTGATTATGACGAGTCAGTCGGTCAAGATAGCCCATCACAAATGCAGAGAGCACAAACGTCAGATGGATAATGACGTACCACATCAGTTTGTTATCCGGGACATTTTTCGCATCCATAAAGACGCGCAGTAAGTGAATGGAAGAAATTGCCACAATCGACGCTGCTACTTTGTTTTTCAGCGACGTTGCGTCCATTTTCCCCAGCCAGTTCAGCTTCTCTTTGTTCTCGGAGATATCCAGCTGCGAGACGAAATTCTCATAACCGGAAAACATCACCATCACCAGCAAACCGCCAACCAGCGTCATATCCACCAGCGACAGCAACACGAGGATCAAATCTGATTCCGCCATCGAGAAGATATTCGGCAGTACGTGAATAATCTCCTGGAAGAACTTCAGCGCCAGGGCAACTAACGCCAGCGAAAGGCCAAAGTACACGGGGGCAAGCAGCCAGCGAGAAGCATACATTGCATTTTCAAGAAAACGTTCCATACATTCCTGTCGTGTAGTTAAAACGGGCAACAGTATATCGCAATTGAGTAAACAGCACGCAACAGCAAATCAACATATACGTTAAACCTTTGTCGCATAATTCTGAGGTTTAGGGATCTTCCTGGTTCCCTTATCAACGCATCGAGAGCGTCTACCCTTAAAAGACGTTGAACCTGAAGGGAGAAAAACAATGTCTCATTTAAAAGACCCGACTACGCAGTATTACACTGGTGAATATCCCAAACAGAAACAACCGACGCCAGGCATCCAGGCGAAGATGACACCGGTACCGGATTGCGGCGAGAAAACCTATGTTGGTAGCGGTCGCCTGAAAGATCGTAAAGCACTGGTGACAGGGGGCGATTCCGGAATAGGTCGCGCTGCCGCCATCGCTTACGCGCGTGAAGGGGCTGACGTGGCGATCAGTTATCTTCCCGTGGAAGAAGAAGACGCTCAGGATGTGAAAAAGATCATTGAAGAATGCGGACGCAAAGCCGTTCTGCTGCCAGGCGATTTAAGCGATGAGAAATTCGCCCGTTCGCTGGTTCACGAAGCGCACAAGGCGTTAGGCGGGCTGGATATTATGGCGCTGGTCGCCGGGAAACAGGTTGCCATTCCGGATATTGCAGACCTCACCAGCGAACAGTTTCAAAAGACCTTTGCCATTAACGTTTTCGCGCTGTTCTGGCTAACCCAGGAAGCGATCCCCCTGCTACCGAAAGGTGCAAGTATCATCACCACTTCGTCAATCCAGGCATACCAGCCAAGTCCGCATTTACTGGACTATGCGGCTACGAAGGCGGCGATTCTGAACTACAGCCGTGGCCTGGCAAAACAGGTCGCGGAGAAAGGTATTCGGGTGAATATTGTCGCGCCAGGCCCTATCTGGACGGCACTGCAAATTTCCGGCGGACAAACGCAGGATAAGATCCCGCAGTTTGGTCAGCAAACGCCGATGAAGCGTGCGGGGCAACCGGCGGAACTGGCCCCTGTATATGTTTATCTGGCAAGTCAGGAGTCGAGCTACGTCACCGCAGAAGTGCACGGTGTGTGCGGCGGCGAGCATTTAGGTTAAAAAAATGCCCGGTTGTGAAAAGCAACCGGGCATCATTGTGAATTCACTCTTACCTGATGTGGCGAAAACGCCTTATCCGCCTACAAACGCATGAAGATTCAACATGTTGCAATAGATTTTGTAGGCCTGATAAGCGTAGCGCATCAGGCATTGAGCACCTAATGCCGGATGCGGCGTGAACGCCTTATCCGGCCTACAAACGCACGAAGATTCAACATGTTGCAATAGATTTTGTAGGCCTGATGAGCGTAGCGCATCAGGCAATTCTACTTTACTTCGCTTTGGCGGTTTCTTCGCCGACCAGACCTATCTTCAGGTAACCCGCCTGATGCAGCGTATCCATTACCTTCATCAACGTCTCGTAATCGACGGTTTTATCCGCTCGGAAGAAGATGGTGGTGTCTTTCTTGCCTTCGGTTAACGCATTCAACGCCGTAATCATTGTTTCATCGGTGACCGGATCGTTACCGATAAACATCGAGTTGTCTGCCTTCACCGACAGATAAACCGGTTTTTCCGGGCGCGGCTGCGGCGTGCTGGTAGAAGCAGGCAAGTTCACCTTCACATCTACCGTCGCTAACGGTGCCGCCACCATAAAGATAATCAGCAGAACCAACATCACGTCGATAAACGGCGTCACGTTGATATCATGCATTTCGCCGTTATCGTCGAGGTTTTCGTTAAGATGCATTGCCATCGGATATTATCCTGCGCGTAATTTTTGTGCGACACGAACCGGATGCGCAGCGGCGCTGGCTTCCAGATCCAGGTCACGGCTTTGCAGCAACAATACCTGCGCTGCAACATCACCCAGCATCGCTTTAAAGCCGCCAATCTGGCGTGCAAATACGTTATAGATAACGACCGCAGGAATCGCTGCCACGAGGCCGATTGCCGTTGCTAACAGAGCTTCTGCGATACCCGGCGCAACGACTGCCAGGTTAGTGGTCTGCGTTTGCGCGATACCAATAAAGCTGTTCATGATGCCCCAGACCGTACCAAACAGACCAACGAACGGAGAAATCGCGCCGATGGTTGCCAGATAGCCGTTACCGCGGCCCATTTGACGACCCACTGCGGCGACCCGACGCTCCAGACGGAAGCTGGTACGTTCTTTAATACCTTCGTTATCGTCGCTGCCTTCTGACAGTTCCAGCTCATTCTGCGCTTCATTGAACAAATGCAGGCTTAAGCTTTTGCTACCAAAATCAGCGGCGATATCGTTGGCCTGGTTTAAGGAACGCGCTTCAGCCAGCAGTTGCTGCTCGCGCTTTAGGCGACGCTTCTGATTGAAGAACTCTACGCTCTTACTGAAGAAGATTGCCCAGGTGACTACGGAGGCCAAAATAAGCCCAATCATCACGCACTTAACGACAATATCGGCGTGCTGATACATACCCCAGACGGAAAGGTCTGTCTGCATTAAATTATTACCCACTGTGTATCTCCAGGACGCAAGTCACAAAATCTGCGCATAATAATATCAAAACGACGTCGAATTGATAGTCATTCTCATTACTATTTGCATACTGCCGTACCTTTGCTTTCTTTTCCTTGCGTTTACGCAGTAAAAAAGTCACCAGCACGCCATTTGCGAAAATTTTCTGCTTTATGCCAATTCTTCAGGATGCGCCCGCGAATATTCATGCTAGTTTAGACATCCAGACGTATAAAAACAGGAATCCCGACATGGCGGACAAAAAGCTTGATACTCAACTGGTGAATGCAGGACGCAGCAAAAAATACACTCTTGGCGCGGTAAATAGCGTGATTCAGCGCGCTTCTTCGCTGGTATTTGAGAGTATGGAAGCCAAAAAGCACGCGACGCGCAATCGCGCCAATGGCGAGTTGTTCTATGGACGGCGCGGAACGTTAACCCATTTTTCCTTACAACAAGCGATGTGTGAACTGGAAGGTGGCGCAGGCTGCGCGCTATTTCCCTGCGGGGCGGCAGCGGTTGCTAATTCGATTCTTGCTTTTGTCGAACAGGGCGATCATGTGTTGATGACCAACACTGCCTATGAACCGAGTCAGGATTTCTGTAGCAAAATCCTCAGCAAACTGGGCGTAACGACATCGTGGTTTGATCCGCTGATTGGTGCCGATATCGTTAAGCATCTGCAGCCAAACACTAAAATCGTGTTTCTGGAATCGCCAGGCTCCATCACCATGGAAGTCCACGACGTTCCGGCGATTGTTGCCGCCGTACGCAGTGTGGTGCCGGATGCCATCATTATGATCGACAACACCTGGGCAGCCGGTGTGCTGTTTAAGGCACTGGATTTTGGCATCGATGTTTCTATTCAAGCCGCCACCAAATATCTGGTTGGGCATTCAGATGCGATGATTGGCACTGCCGTGTGCAATGCCCGTTGCTGGGAGCAGCTACGGGAAAACGCCTATCTGATGGGCCAGATGGTCGATGCCGATACCGCCTATATAACCAGCCGTGGCCTGCGCACATTAGGTGTGCGTTTGCGTCAACATCATGAAAGCAGTCTGAAAGTGGCTGAATGGCTGGCAGAACATCCGCAAGTAGCGCGAGTTAACCACCCTGCTCTGCCTGGCAGTAAAGGACACGAATTCTGGAAACGAGACTTTACAGGTAGCAGCGGGCTGTTTTCCTTTGTGCTTAAGAAAAAACTCAGTAATGAAGAGCTGGCGAACTATCTGGATAACTTCAGTTTATTCAGCATGGCCTACTCGTGGGGCGGGTATGAATCGTTGATCCTGGCGAATCAACCAGAACATATCGCCGCCATTCGCCCACAAGGCGAGATCGATTTTAGCGGGACCTTGATTCGCCTGCATATTGGTCTGGAAGATGTCGACGATCTGATTGCCGATCTGGACGCCGGTTTTGCGCGAATTGTATAACATTGCCACTTTTGGACAATTTTGCAGACATTTAATTGTGAAAAGTCTTAAATTGTTGCGTCCGGGATCAAGGCGTCCCGGACGAATCAGGAGTACAATAGGCAGATAAAGGCTTAAACGCTGTTCCACAGGAAAGTCCATGGCTGTTATTCAAGATATCATCGCTGCGCTCTGGCAACACGACTTTGCCGCGCTGGCGGATCCTCATATTGTTAGCGTTGTTTACTTTGTCATGTTTGCCACGCTGTTTTTAGAAAACGGCCTGCTGCCCGCCTCATTTTTGCCAGGCGACAGCTTGTTGATACTGGCAGGCGCATTGATTGCCCAGGGGGTTATGGATTTTCTGCCTACGATTGCGATTCTGACCGCCGCAGCAAGTCTGGGCTGCTGGCTAAGTTATATTCAGGGGCGCTGGTTAGGGAATACCAAAACGGTGAAAGGCTGGCTGGCACAGCTTCCTGCTAAATATCACCAGCGCGCCACCTGCATGTTTGACCGCCACGGTCTGCTGGCGCTGCTGGCTGGACGTTTTCTTGCATTTGTCCGTACGCTGCTGCCAACCATGGCGGGAATTTCCGGTCTGCCAAACCGTCGCTTCCAGTTTTTCAACTGGTTAAGTGGATTGCTGTGGGTCAGCGTGGTAACCAGTTTTGGCTATGCCTTAAGTATGATTCCGTTCGTTAAACGCCATGAAGATCAGGTAATGACGTTCCTGATGATCCTGCCAATTGCCTTGTTAACCGCTGGCTTGTTAGGCATGCTGTTTGTGGTGATTAAAAAAAAATACTGTAACGCCTGACGATTTTCCCCGTTCCCGGCTGCTGTACCGGGAACGTATTTAATTCCCCTGCATCGCCCGCATTCTTGCCGCATCTTCCCCCGGCGTCACACCGAAGTAACGTTTAAACTCACGGCTAAATTGCGATGCGCTTTCATAGCCGACGCGCATCGCTGCTGCGCTGGCCTTCATGCCGTCATGGATGATCATCATCCGCGCCTTATGCAGACGGTAATTCTTCAAATACTGCAACGGCGAGGTGCTGGTGACAGACTTAAAATTATGGTGGAACGCCGATACGCTCATGTTGGCTTCTGCCGCCAGTTGCTCGACGCTCAGGTTTTCGGTGTATTTATTCTCAATCCGTTTCAGCACGCGGCTAATCAGACTGAAGTGAGTCTGGCGACTGACCAGCGCCAGTAACGCGCCGCCGCAAGGTCCGGTCAGCACGTAGTACAGAATTTCGCGGATGATCTGTTTGCCGAGAATACGCGCATCCAGTGGTCGCTCCATCACGTCGAGTAACCGCTCCGCCGCGCATAAAATCTCTTCTGATAACGTGGCGGAGTTAATCCCGCTGGCTGCCATCGACGGCTGGAAATGCTCATCTTCGCCAATGTCCATCAACAGTTCCTGTAACTGCAAAATATCGACATTGAGACGCAACCCTGCCAGCGGCACCTCTGACGTGGCATAGGTTTCGCACTCAAACGGCAACGGCACCGTCAGCAGCAGGTATTCATTGGCATCATAACGAAACACGCGTTCATTGATATAACCGATTTTATGCCCGGAAAAGAGAATTATGATGCCAGGCTCGTACATCACCGGTGTACGTGCGAAAGGCGTCTCACCATACAACAAACGCACATCGGGCAACAGTTCTGACAAACTATTTTCTTTATTTTTCAGTTTATTAACTTTATCCGCCAGCAAGCGGCAAATCTCTTCACGTTTCATATCGCGTAATTTCTTAGGAATAATGCGGCAATTTGATTGTGCGCAATTTTGTAGCATTTCTCCAGCACTCTGGAGAAATAGGCAAGACATTGGCAGAAATGAGCATTGAGAGCCAGGGCGCTGGCGATCACAATGAAAAACATCAGGCAGATCGTTCTCTGCCCTCATATTGGCCCAGCAAAGGGAGCAAGTAATGAACAACTTTAATCTGCACACCCCAACCCGCATTCTGTTTGGTAAAGGCGCAATCGCTGGTTTACGCGAACAAATTCCTCACGATGCTCGCGTATTGATTACCTACGGTGGCGGCAGCGTGAAAAAAACCGGCGTTCTCGATCAAGTTCTGGATGCCCTGAAAGGCATGGACGTGCTGGAATTTGGCGGTATTGAGCCAAACCCGGCTTATGAAACGCTGATGAACGCCGTGAAACTGGTTCGCGAACAGAAAGTGACTTTCCTGCTGGCGGTTGGCGGCGGTTCTGTACTGGACGGCACCAAATTTATCGCCGCAGCGGATAACTATCCGGAAAATATCGATCCGTGGCACATTCTGCAAACGGGCGGTAAAGAGATTAAAAGCGCCATCCCGATGGGCTGTGTGCTGACGCTGCCAGCAACCGGTTCAGAATCCAACGCAGGCGCGGTGATCTCCCGTAAAACCACTGGCGACAAGCAGGCGTTCCATTCTGCCCATGTTCAGCCGGTATTTGCCGTGCTCGATCCGGTTTATACCTACACCCTGCCGCCGCGTCAGGTGGCTAACGGCGTAGTGGACGCCTTTGTACACACCGTGGAACAGTATGTTACCAAACCGGTTGATGCCAAAATTCAGGACCGTTTCGCAGAAGGCATTTTGCTGACGCTGATCGAAGATGGTCCGAAAGCCCTGAAAGAGCCAGAAAACTACGATGTGCGCGCCAACGTCATGTGGGCGGCGACGCAGGCGCTGAACGGTTTGATTGGCGCTGGCGTACCGCAGGACTGGGCAACGCATATGCTGGGCCACGAACTGACTGCGATGCACGGTCTGGATCACGCGCAAACACTGGCTATCGTCCTGCCTGCACTGTGGAATGAAAAACGCGATACCAAGCGCGCTAAGCTGCTGCAATATGCTGAACGCGTCTGGAACATCACTGAAGGTTCCGACGATGAGCGTATTGACGCCGCGATTGCCGCAACCCGCAATTTCTTTGAGCAATTAGGCGTGCCGACCCACCTCTCCGACTACGGTCTGGACGGCAGCTCCATCCCGGCTTTGCTGAAAAAACTGGAAGAGCACGGCATGACCCAACTGGGCGAAAATCATGACATTACGTTGGATGTCAGCCGCCGTATATACGAAGCCGCCCGCTAAGCTTTTTACGCCTCAAACTTTCGTTTTCGGGCATTTCGTCCAGACTTAAGTTCACAACACCTCACCGGAGCCTGCTCCGGTGAGTTCATATAAAGGAGGAACGTATGGCTAATCCAACCGTTATTAAGCTACAGGATGGCAATGTCATGCCCCAGCTGGGACTGGGCGTCTGGCAAGCAAGTAATGAGGAAGTAATCATCGCCATTCAAAAAGCGTTAGAAGTGGGTTATCGCTCGATTGATACCGCCGCGGCCTACAAGAACGAAGAAGGTGTCGGCAAAGCCCTGAAAAATGCCTCAGTCAACAGAGAAGAACTGTTCATCACCACTAAGCTGTGGAACGACGACCACAAGCGCCCCCGCGAAGCCCTGCTCGACAGCCTGAAAAAACTCCAGCTTGATTATATCGACCTCTACTTAATGCACTGGCCCGTTCCCGCTATCGACCATTATGTCGAAGCATGGAAAGGCATGATCGAATTGCAAAAAGAGGGATTAATCAAAAGCATCGGCGTGTGCAACTTCCAGATCCATCACCTGCAACGCCTGATTGATGAAACTGGCGTGACGCCTGTGATAAACCAGATCGAACTTCATCCGCTGATGCAACAACGCCAGCTACACGCCTGGAACGCGACACACAAAATCCAGACCGAATCCTGGAGCCCATTAGCGCAAGGAGGGAAAGGCGTTTTCGATCAGAAAGTCATTCGCGATCTGGCAGATAAATACGGCAAAACCCCGGCGCAGATTGTTATCCGCTGGCATCTGGATAGCGGCCTGGTGGTGATCCCGAAATCGGTCACACCTTCACGTATTGCCGAAAACTTTGATGTCTGGGATTTCCGTCTCGACAAAGACGAACTCGGCGAAATTGCAAAACTCGATCAGGGCAAGCGTCTCGGTCCCGATCCTGACCAGTTCGGCGGCTAACATGCAAATTCTCCCGGTGGCGGTAATGTTCCGCTACCGGACTTTTCAGAAATCATTTATTCCCCTCGCGTCCCGCCCGTTGTTACTCTTCCTTGTTCAGGAATGCCAAATATAAGGACATCATCATGCAGAGCCGGAAGCTCTTAAAAGAACAACTCATCTATATCCGGGATAAACGCAACGGAGAGGTGAAAAACAGATGAAAATAATACTTCTGTTTTTAGCAGCCCTGGCAAGTTTTACCGTACACGCGCAGCCTCCTTCACAGACCGTAGAACAAACAGTCCGGCAGATTTATCAGAACTATAAATCAGATGCCAGTACGCCTTATTTCGGTGAAACCGGAGAGCGGGCGATAACTTCAGCGCGTATTCAACAGGCGCTTACCCTGAACGACAATCTTACGCTGCCGGGCAATATTGGCTGGCTGGATTATGATCCGGTTTGTGATTGTCAGGATTTTGGCGATCTGGTGCTAGAAAGCGTTGCGATAACCCAAACTGACGCCGATCATGCCGATGCCGTTGTGCGCTTTCGTATCTTTAAAGATGATAAAGAAAAGACCACGCAGACACTGAAAATGGTGGCGGAAAATGGTCGTTGGGTCATTGACGATATTGTCAGCAATCATGGCAGTGTCTTACAAGCAGTTAATAGCGAGAATGAAAAAACGCTGGCCGCTTTAGCTTCGTTGCAAAAAGAACAGCCGGAAGCCTTTGTTGCCGAACTCTTTGAACATATTGCTGATTATAGCTGGCCGTGGACGTGGGTGGTTTCCGACTCTTACCGCCAGGCGGTTAATGCCTTCTATAAAACCACCTTCAAGACGGCCAATAATCCCGATGAAGATATGCAAATAGAACGGCAATTTATTTACGACAATCCGATCTGTTTTGGCGAAGAGTCGCTATTTTCACGCGTTGATGAAATTCGAGTCCTGGAGAAAACCGCCGATTCCGCCCGCATTCATGTTCGTTTTACGCTGACCAATGGCAACAACGAAGAGCAAGAACTGGTTTTACAGCGGCGCGAAGGCAAGTGGGAAATCGCTGATTTTATCCGCCCGAACAGCGGCAGCCTACTTAAGCAGATTGAGGCAAAAACTGCCGCCAGATTAAAGCAATGAGCTGAATTAAATAACAATTAGCCGGAACAATAAATAAAAGGGAACACTATATGAAAACGATTTTCACCGTGGGAGCTGTTGTTCTGGCAACCTGCTTGCTCAGTGGCTGCGTCAATGAGCAAAAGGTCAATCAGCTGGCGAGCAATGTGCAAACATTAAATGCCAAAATCGCCCGGCTTGAGCAGGATATGAAAGCACTACGCCCACAAATCTATGCTGCCAAATCCGAAGCTAACAGAGCCAATACGCGTCTTGATGCACAGGACTATTTTGATTGCCTGCGCTGCTTGCGTATGTACGCAGAATGATAAAAAAATCCCCGGCAGCATGTCAGTTGCCGGGTTATAGGCTGTTTGCTAAAAAAAAGCCAAACATAAGGACATGATTATGCGACGCTGGCACACCTGTTTTTTTATTCTGCTGTTCTGTGGCTTCAGCGGAAACGTGTTGTGCAAAGAATCGATTAATGAAGCGATAGAACGTTTGTACCAACCATTGACCAGTAATGACGATATACCAATAACCGATGAATTCAGTCTCGATTTGCGAAGTAATATGAGCGCTACTCCTGGCAAAATGACACCCTGGCTGAATAATAATCTTTTGTGTCGCTGTGTCGATGACGCTTTCGTTTCTGCAGAAATAATCCAAAGCACACACCTAAATGGCGGCCGAACGCATGTACTGTTGCAGCTGGTTATCAAACAAAATCGCACAGATATCCACCGGTTACTGGGGCTAATGCTGGTTCGTGAAAATGATAATCATCGTTGGCTAATAGAAGACATCGATGACGGTGGTAATGCTGCCAACTTACTGATTTAGTGTATGATGGTGATTTTAAGGTGCTTGCGTGGCTTCCATTTCCATCAGATGTCCTTCCTGCTCCGCTACTGAAGGCGTGGTGCGTAACGGCAAAAGCACTGCCGGACATCAGCGCTATCTCTGCTCTCATTGCCGTAAAACATGGCAACTACAGTTCACTTACACCGCCTCTCAGCCCGGTACGCACCAGAAA
>NZ_MIIV01000031.1:0-12583 GCF_001743015.1 Shigella sp. FC1567 | reverse complement strand
TCGGCCTTTGAGGTCGTGGTATGGATGACGGATGGCTGGCCGCTGTATGAATCACGCCTGAAGGGAAAGCTGCACGTTATCAGCAAGCGTTACACTCAGCGCATTGAGCGACATAATCTGAATCTGAGACAACATCTGGCAAGGCTGGGACGGAAGTCACTGTCGTTCTCAAAATCGGTGGAGCTGCATGACAAGGTCATCGGGCATTATCTGAACATAAAACACTATCAGTAAGTTGGAGTCATTACCTATAAAATTTAATAAATAATGACGCCCTAGTTAAACTTAAAGTGCCTGGTTCAACTATCAAAAATCGCTCACCCTTTTTCACCTGTTTAAAATATGTTCAGCAACCCATATTGATGGCGACCTCCTCTCCACGATGATTTCAATAACATATTCTGTGTTGGCATATGAAATTTTGAGGATTACCCTACACTTATAGGAGTTACCTTACAGGGGTTCCTTCAATTTGTGTTGATTTACGCGAGATAACGCTATGGAATTAAAGGATTATTACGCCATCATGGGCGTGAAACCGACGGACGATCTCAAGACAATCAAGACCGCCTATCGTCGACTGGCCCGTAAATACCATCCTGATGTCAGCAAAGAACCGGATGCCGAAGCCCGCTTCAAAGAGGTCGCTGAAGCCTGGGAAGTGTTAAGTGATGAACAACGTCGCGCTGAGTATGATCAGATGTGGCAACATCGCAACGATCCGCAATTTAACCGTCAGTTCCATCATGGCGACGGTCAGAGTTTTAATGCCGAAGATTTTGACGATATCTTCTCGTCAATTTTCGGTCAGCATGCCCGCCAGAGCCGTCAACGCCCCGCCGCACGCGGCCACGATATTGAAATCGAAGTGGCGGTATTCCTCGAAGAAACGCTGACTGAGCATAAGCGTACCATCAGCTATAACCTGCCGGTTTATAACGCCTTTGGCATGATCGAACAGGAAATCCCGAAAACGCTGAATGTGAAGATCCCGGCGGGCGTCGGCAATGGTCAACGCATCCGTCTGAAAGGCCAGGGGACGCCGGGCGAAAACGGTGGTCCAAATGGCGATTTGTGGCTGGTGATTCATATTGCGCCACATCCGCTGTTCGATATTGTCGGCCAGGATCTGGAAATTGTGGTGCCGGTTAGCCCGTGGGAAGCGGCGCTGGGTGCTAAAGTCACCGTTCCAACACTGAAAGAAAGCATTTTGCTGACTATCCCGCCAGGCAGCCAGGCCGGGCAACGATTGCGCGTTAAAGGCAAAGGTCTGGTGAGCAAAAAACAGACCGGCGATCTGTATGCGGTACTGAAAATCGTGATGCCGCCGAAACCGGATGAAAACACTGCCGCGCTGTGGCAGCAACTGGCAGACGCCCAGTCGTCTTTTGATCCACGTAAAGATTGGGGGAAAGCATGATGGCTAATGTTACGGTGACTTTTACTATTACCGAATTTTGCCTGCATACCGGCATCTCTGAAGAGGAGTTGAATGAAATTGTCGGTTTGGGGGTGGTTGAACCGCGTGAGATCCAGGAAACAACCTGGGTATTTGACGACCATGCCGCCATTGTGGTGCAACGCGCGGTACGCCTGCGTCATGAACTGGCTCTGGACTGGCCGGGGATCGCGGTGGCGCTGACGTTAATGGATGATATTGCACACCTGAAGCAGGAAAACCGCCTGCTACGCCAGCGGCTTTCCCGGTTTGTAGCTCATCCGTGATGTGTGTTTGCCGGATGTGATGACGCATCCGGCAACTGCGCCATAATGCCTGATGCGACGCTAAACGCGTCTTTTCAGGCGCATAAACGACGTTATTTGTTTTGGTGGTCGCACTCCACTAACACCAGCAATAACTGGCTTAGTGCCGCGTAAAAACCAAAGCTGTCATACTGATGGCAACGCGCAGCAAACTCTGGTAACCATTGCCACAGCGCCGTCAGTGTTTTTTGCCGCAAACTGTCGATTCTTCGCGCAGGAACGGTCCCCTCTCCCAGCGAAAAATGCAGATGACTCAACAACTCGAGATAGATCGCCAGATGGTCTGCCGGTTCGTTGAAATTGCCGCTGGTTTCCATCCCTGCCTCAACTAACAAGCGTTTAATCTCTTGCTCGTCCTGTTTGTAGGCCGATGCATACGGCAGCGCCGCCTGCTTATCAGTCATCAAAAACAGGCCGCAAAAGTCAGCGGCCAGTTCCAGACGGGCATCGTCACGTACTGTCAGCGTGGCAATACAGTTTTCCAGCTCATTCACCGCCGCAGCCAGCGGCGGTTCGCTTTTCAGCAACGAAAACCATTCCGCCATCTGCGCACTGGCGATTTGCGTCAGTTGTTCATCGTCCAGTTCACGGGAGAACAACTGCGCCAGCCAGGCGTAAACACAGGCAATCTGTTGTGCTGTCAGCGTGGTCATGATTTCACCTGCGACGCGGGAACATATTCGCACTGCGCCACTATCTCCACAGGGCCGTTAAACGCCGTCACCTGCTCCACTGCTCCATTGTACTTCTCAATTTCCACCAGCGTAGTGTGCGCACTGGTCGCCTGCGCCAGCTGCGAAGTACCGATGTCGATGGTCAGCACGTTGGGGTTACCGTATTTGCACAGCGCACCAGGCTCGCCGCCTTTATCTGGATCGTACCATGCCCCTTCGTGAATTCGTGCCACGCCGGGTGCATAGCGGTCAGAAACTACTGCCCCTGCCAACACCTGACCGCGAGCGTTAAAGACGCGTACCACATCACCGTTACGAATACCGCGCGCGCTGGCATCCTGCGGGTTAATGAATACTGGCTCTTTACCCGCTACCGTATATTGCTGACGCAGAGTTTCCGACTCACATAACTGCGAGTGAAGTCGGAAATCCGGATGCACAGATTGCAGATGCAACGGATACTTCTGCGAGCCGGGCCCACCGTGGGAGCGTTCGATTTTCTCAAACCACATCGGATGCCCCTGACAATCGTCGTAGTTCATATCGGCGATGGTTTTCGAGTAGATCTCAATCAGGCCACTCGGCGTGCCCAGCGGTTCGAGATCCGGATCTTCGCGGAATGCCTGGTGGCGAACAAACATCTGCGGATGGTCAAACTCGACGTACTCTTTGTTATTCCAGAAGTCATCAAACGCTGGCAGATGAACGCCGCGTCCTTTGCCTTGTTGTACACCTTCCTGCCAGATGCGTTTCAGCCAGCCCATTTCGTCCAGCCCTTCGGTAAAGGCTTCTTCGCGATTAAAGCGACGGCACAGCTCGCGGAAAATATCAAAGTCGTTGCGCGCCTCGAACTGCGGCGGCACCACCTGTTTCATGGCGATAATGCCACGGTTGGAGTGGTTGCCGTACTGGTCGAGATCGTTACGCTCAAACTGCGTGGTCGCAGGCAGTACGATATCGGCAAAGCGGCAGGTTGAGGTCCACTGGTTATCTATGGCGATAACCGTTTCCAGCTTGCGCCAGCCTTAAATAATGCGGTTGATCTGCTGATGGCGATGGAATGGGTTAGTTCCGGCAAAAATACACATTTTCAGTGGCGGCAGTTTTACCGATTTACCGTTCCAGTTGATCACTTTCCCCGGTTCGAGGATCGCATCGATAAAACGGGCAATCGGAATGGTGCTGCTGTAGCCTTTGTAGTCACTGTTGTCGTGAACAGGCGGAATCGACGTAGAGCCGGAGAAACCACTCAGAATAACGCCTTTACGCCCCGGCGTGCCTGCGCCGTTGTAGTGCCAGCCAAAACCAAAACCACCACCTGGCAGGCCAATTTGCCCCAGCATCGCCGCCAGAACCACAATCATCCACGCCCACTGTTCACCGTGCTGCATACGCTGCACGCACCAGCCAGCAATAATTTGCGTTCTGTTCGCCGCCATCTGCCGCGCCAGCCCACGAATGGTTTCGGCATCAATGCCGGTCAGTTTTTCAGCCCATGCGGCATCTTTCGGCTGACCGTCTTTCTCACCCAGCAGATACGGCAGGAACTGCTCAAAACCTACACAGTAGTTAGCGAGGAAGTTTTTGTCGTACAGGTTTTCACTGTACAGCGTATACGCCAGCGCCAGTTGCAGCGGCACGTCAGTTTGCGGGTTAACCGCAATGTGCTTCACATGCTCGCGCCCCAGATACTCATGGGTGGATGTGACAACCGGATCGATGCTGATGACCTCAATTTCACCGGCGGCGACTTTCGCTTTTAGTTGCTCGTAATATTCATAAACATCGTGATCCGGGCACCACCAGTTCGCTTGCTGGTTTTTCAGCAAATCGGAGCCCCACAGCATAATGGTTTTGCTGTTCTGCAATACCAGCGGCCAGGAGGTTTGCTGTTCATACACTTCCATCGAACCGACTACGCGCGGCAGGATCACCTGCGCAGCACCGGTAGAGTAATCTCCGCCCGTACCAACGCTATTACCATGCAAGGCAATAGCTTTCGCCAGCATCCCCGAAGCGTTATGGAACATCCCCGTCGATTGCCAACCACTGGCGGTCAGCAAGGCACTCGGCCCGTGAGTTTTCTGCACGCGTTCCAGTTCTTCATAGAACATGTCGAGGGCTTCATCCCAGCTCACGCGCACAAAACGGTTATCACCGCGCTGGGAGGTATCGCTGAGATGGCGCTTACGCAGCCAGTCCACGCGTACCATCGGATAACGAATACGCGCCGCGTTGTGTACGTGATCCGGCAATCCGGCAATCCGGCAATCATTTTCGACGGATATTTATCCAGTTCGAACGGTTTTGCCGCCACAAAGCGACCATCCTTCACCGTCGCGCGGATAGCCCCCCAGTGCGACCCGGTAAGAATGCCCTCTTTCGAGATGACATCCGCCGCTTGCGCCGCAGTCGCACTGCGCGGCGTTAACAATGACGGCCCCAGCATCCCGGCGACTGTTAAGCCGCCGAGTTGTGCCAGAAAACGCCGACGTGATGCCTGAAAGAGATCGTTATTGTTCATTATTTTTCTTCCTTCTTATCGCCGTGAGCCTTACCTGCGATGTCAGACGCATTCATTTGCAGATATTTCAACAAGGTGCGTTCTTCACGTTTATCGAGACTGGTAAAGCCAATCATGCCGTTGAGCGTGCCAATCCAGCCGTTAGCATCAAAGTGAGAGATTTCCGGTGCGCCGTGGCACTGGTTACAGGTGCCGTTGTACAACGAATCCGCATAAGCCCAGATCGGTTTGATATCGTTCACCATATCACCTTTCTTCATCCACGCAGTGGCCTGCAACTTGCTCCACTCGGTATTGGTGTCGGCAACGGTGGTTTTCTCCAGCGTTTTTACCTGCTGCTGCACATCACCACGAATCGAGGCAACAAAGATGCGTTTACCTGGGAATTGGGTGAGTACACGCTGACGTCCGGCGCTTTCCGTCCAGCCGGTAATTTCAATTTGCAGCCAGTCGCCGTCACGTTTAAGGACTTTCACTTCCGAAGCAGGCAGCAGAGAACCAGAGGCTTCTTTATCGCCTTTCGCCGCATAAATTGGCTTAATATCAATAGAGTACAGCGTGTCACCACTGTCATTAGCACTGGCGCGCAGCTCATCGAACTGCTTACGGAAGCCGCTACTCATATCCGGTAACTGGTGGGCAATACCTTTATGACAGTCGATGCAGGATTGATTATCTTTCGCTGCCACCTTCATCTGACGTGCCGCTTCAGGATGCTGCTTCGCATGATCCATCGCATCGTAGTTATGGCAGGAGCGGCAGGTTGCCGAGTTGTTTTCTTTCATTCGCGCCCATTCACGCTCGGCAAGTTCCGCGCGTTTGGCTTCGAATTTTTCAGGTGTATCAATGGAGTGAGCAATAAAGGTCTGGTAGATATCATTGCTCGCTTCCAGTTTGCGCTTCACCATGCCTGGAATATCCGGCGGGATATGACAGTCATGGCATTCAGCTCGCACGCCGGAGGCGTTCTGGAAATGCACCGACTGTTTATATTCTTCATACACCGGTTGCATACTGTGGCAACTGACACAAAATTCGGTTGTGCTGGTGACTTTGATCCCAACGTGTGGCAATACAATCAGCGCAATGCCAATCACAATCCCAATTGCGACCAGCGCCAGTACCGACCAACGAGCACTGGGTCGGCGTAGCGCGTTCCAGAGTTTCCGCATAATAGCCCCTGTAAAATTATGGTTTAGTGAAGCGATCTTAATGAGCAAATATGAACAGCGGCACTGGTCAGGATGAACGGCTTACGGCAGAATATGAACAGAATGAGTAAAACCCTCTGATGCCACATCACATTGTTATTGTTGAAGATGAGCCGGTTACCCAGGCGCGATTACAATCTTACTTCACTCAGGAGGGGTATACCGTTTCCGTTACAGCGAGCGGTGCCGGGCTGCGGGAAATTATGCAGAATCAGCCGGTAGATTTAATTCTGCTGGATATCAACTTACCCGATGAAAATGGCCTGATGTTAACCCGCGCCCTGCGAGAACGCTCAACGGTGGGGATTATTCTGGTTACCGGACGCAGCGATCGGATTGACCGTATTGTTGGGCTGGAAATGGGCGCAGACGATTACGTCACCAAACCGCTGGAACTGCGCGAACTGGTAGTACGGGTGAAAAATCTGCTCTGGCGAATCGACCTCGCGCGACAAGCTCAACCGCACACTCAGGACAACTGCTATCGCTTTGCCGGTTATTGCCTGAATGTGTCGCGCCATACGCTGGAGCGGGATGGCGAGCCGATTAAACTGACCCGCGCAGAGTATGAAATGTTGGTGGCATTTGTGACGAATCCGGGCGAAATTCTCAGCCGTGAACGTCTGCTACGTATGCTTTCTGCGCGTCGGGTGGAAAACCCTGACCTGCGCACCGTCGATGTGTTAATTCGTCGTTTACGTCATAAACTCAGCGCGGATTTACTGGTGACGCAACATGGTGAATGTTATTTCTTAGCCGCTGATGTGTGCTGATAAAAATAGACCGGACGAAATCCCCCTGGTGACAGCGAGCGGCGAATATGTTCACGGTCGGCATTTTTCGGCGTCAGAACTAAAATCGGTGGGCTGACATTATCAGACACCGATTGCCCCTGTAATTGCCTGATGGCCTGCTCAACCGCCAGTTCCCCCTGCCAGATCATTTGATCGCTGGCAGCCATAATCACTCTTCCCCGCTTCAGCCCGCGATACACCTGATGTGAAAGATAAAACGACACCACGGTAAGCGGCGTTTTCAGGTTACGCCCTTCACCCATTGCCGCCTCTGCCGCAATGGCCGTTCCGGCAACGACGTCGATTTCTGGGTGGCGTTCCAGCATCTCCTGCAACAGGTTACGCTGGATTTCAATATCGTTATCACCAAGCGCAATATCAACAATACGCACCGGGCTTCCGGCAATGGCTGCGCGAAAACCCTCGACCATCTCTTTACTGCCCCCGGCATTATCGGGTCCGGGCATCAACAGCACGTTCAGTGGTTTACCGTGCGCCCATTGCACCAAATATCGCCCAGGTTGATAGCCCATCTGAAACCAGGGTACACCAACGCGGCTTTTCACCAGGGGATCATCAAGAGCATTTACCAGTTCGATCACCGGCAGATTTGCTACCTGCTTTTGCAGGTCGGGAAATGACGTAGTGCTACTACCGAGCAAAATGGCCTCTGCGCCCCACTGTTTACACTGGTCGATTTGTGCTTGCTGGGTAGCCAACTGGCTGTAGCCGCCTGCCTCCTGCATACCATAGTTCAACGATAACCAGTATGAATCTTTCAGGCTGGGATAAAGCGCGCACAGTTTCCATGCGCGTTTGGCTTTAAGCGGCGTAGAGGCTTGCACCGTGTAATGCTGCGCATCATGCCAGCGCAACAGGTTATCAGCCGAAAATGCCGATAACATGAAAAGGGAAAGAAGTAAAAATAGCAGTACGCGCATGATAGCCTAATCAATAATAAGGCTTTATGCTAGATGCATTCTGCTTTGCGACTCAACCTTTTTCACCTAAAGTGCACCGACCGTGAATTTAACCCTGACCCGAAGACTCTGGATGGGCTTTGCCCTGATGGCGCTGTTAACCCTGACCAGTACCCTGGTGGGATGGTACAACCTGCGCTTTATCAGCCAGGTGGAAAAAGACAACACTCAGGCATTGATTCCTACCATGAATATGGCGCGCCAGTTGAGCGAAGCCAGCGCCTGGGAACTTTTCGCCGCGCAGAACCTGACCAGTGCCGATAACGAAAAGATGTGGCAGGCGCAGGGGCGAATGCTCACCGCACAAAGCCTGAAGATTAATGCGTTGCTGCAAGCGTTACGGGAACAAGGTTTTGATACCACCGCTATTGAACAACAGGAGCAGGAGATCTCCCGTTCGTTACGTCAGCAAGGGGAACTGGTGGGGCGGCGTCTGCAACTACGCCAGCAACAACAGCAACTCAGTCAGCAGATAGTCGCTGCCGCCGATGAGATCGCACGCCTGGCGCAAGGTCAGGCGAATAATGCGACAACTTCCGCTGGAGCGACCCAGGCCGGGATTTACGATTTGATCGAACAAGATCAGCGTCAGGCTGCTGAAAGTGCACTCGATCGGCTGATTGATATCGATCTTGAGTATGTTAACCAGATGAATGAACTGCGCCTTAGCGCTCTGCGGGTGCAGCAAATGGTGATGAATCTGGGGCTGGAGCAGATCCAGAAAAATGCACCAATGCTGGAAAAGCAGCTCAATAATGCGGTGAAAATTCTGCAACGTCGGCAAATACGCATTGAAGATCCGGGTGTTCGTGCGCAGGTCGCAACAACGTTAACTACCGTTAGCCAATATAGCGATTTGCTGGCGCTGTATCAGCAGGACAGTGAAATCAGCAATCACCTACAAACTCTCGCACAAAATAACATCGCCCAGTTCGCGCAGTTTAGTAGCGAAGTCAGTCAGCTGGTCGACACCATTGAGCTGCGTAATCAGCACGGACTGGCGCATCTGGAAAAAGCCAGTGCACGCGGGCAATACAGCCTGTTATTGCTGGGGATGGTTTCACTTTGCGCACTGATTCTGATCCTTTGGCGCGTGGTTTATCGCTCAGTCACGCGTCCACTTGCCGAACAAACGCAGGCGCTGCAACGGCTGCTGGACGGTGATATTGACTCCCCTTTCCCGGAAACCGCTGGCGTACGGGAGCTGGATACCATCGGGCGGCTGATGGATGCGTTTCGCAGCACTGTTCATGCACTGAATCGCCACCGTGAACAGCTGGCGGCGCAGGTCAAAGCGCGTACAGCTGAATTGCAGGAACTGGTGATAGAACACCGACAGGCACGGGCGGAAGCAGAAAAAGCCAGCCAGGCAAAATCGGCCTTTCTGGCGGCGATGAGCCATGAGATCCGCACACCGCTGTACGGTATTCTCGGCACTGCTCAACTGCTGGCAGATAACCCCGCACTTAACGCCCAGCGTGATGATTTGCGGGCGATTACCGACTCTGGCGAATCGTTGCTGACCATCCTCAACGATATTCTCGATTATTCGGCTATCGAAGCAGGTGGCAAGAATGTTTCGGTCAGCGATGAGCCCTTTGAACCGCGCCCGCTGCTGGAAAGTACCCTGCAATTAATGAGCGGACGGGTGAAAGGTCGCCCGATTCGCCTGGCAACAGCAATTGCCGACGATGTACCGACCGCGTTAATGGGCGATCCGCGACGTATTCGTCAGGTTATAACCAACCTGTTGAGCAACGCCCTGCGTTTTACTGACGAAGGGCAGATCGTTTTACGTAGCCGCACTGATGGCGAGCAATGGCTGGTCGAAGTGGAAGACAGCGGCTGCGGTATTGATCCCGCGAAACTGGCAGAAATCTTCCAGCCATTTGTGCAGGTAAGCGGCAAACGCGGCGGCACCGGGCTGGGACTGACTATCAGTAGCCGTCTGGCCCAGGCGATGGGCGGCGAACTGAGCGCCACCAGCACGCCGGAGGTTGGAAGCTGTTTTTGTTTACGCTTGCCGTTACGTGTTGCCACGGCACCCGTGCCAAAAACAGTCAATCAGGCGGTGCGTCTTGACGGTTTACGTTTGCTGTTAATTGAAGATAACCCGCTAACCCAGCGAATTACCGTTGAGATGCTGAACACCAGTGGTGCGCAGGTTGTTGCTGTTGGCAATGCCGCGCAGGCTTTAGAGACACTGCAAAATAGCGAACCGTTTGCTGCCGCACTGGTGGATTTTGATCTGCCGGATGTCGACGGCATTACGCTTGCCCGACAACTGGCACAGCAATATCCGTCGCTGGTTTTGATTGGCTTTAGCGCCCATGTCATTGACGAAACGCTGCGCCAGCGTACCAGTTCATTATTCCGCGGGATTATCCCTAAACCGGTGCCGCGTGAAGTGCTCGGTCAGTTACTGGCGCACTATCTCCAACTGCAAGTCAATAACGATCAATCGCTGGATGTATCGCAACTCAATGAAGATGCTCAGTTAATGGGGACGGAGAAGATCCACGAATGGCTGGTATTATTTACACAACATGCCCTGCCGCTTCTCGATGAAATCGACATTGCCCGCGCCAGTCAGGATAGCGAGAAAATAAAGCGTGCCGCGCATCAGCTAAAAAGCAGTTGCTCGAGTTTGGGAATGCGTATCGCCAGCCAGCTATGCGCACAACTGGAGCAGCAGCCATTATCTGCCCCCCTTCCACACGAAGAAATTACACGCAGTGTTGCCGCTCTGGAAGCATGGTTGCATAAGAAAGACCTGAACGCGATTTGAATCAATATCAGCCAGTTAAGAACAACTAAAATAGTGGCATTTGGTATGCAACTTAACGGACTGACAAAATCATGGCAGAGAAAAAAAGAACCCGCTGGCAGCGGCGGCCAGGCACGACGGGCGGCAAATTACCGTGGAATGACTGGCGCAATGCCACGACCTGGCGTAAAGCGACGCAATTATTACTGTTGGCAATGAATATTTATATTGCCATCACGTTCTGGTATTGGGTGCGCTATTACGAAACGGCAAGTAGCACGACATTTGTCGCCAGACCGGGAGGTATCGAAGGCTGGCTACCGATTGCCGGTCTGATGAATCTGAAATATAGCCTTACAACAGGTCAGTTACCGTCCGTCCACGCTCCGCGATGCTGTTATTGGTCGCTTTTATCGTCATCAGTCTATTACTCAAAAAGGCCTTTTGCTCATGGTTATGCCCGGTTGGTACGCTTTCTGAATTAATCGGCGATCTCGGTAACAAACTGTTTGGTCGGCAATGTGTCCTTCCCCGCTGGCTGGATATTCCTCTGCGCGGCGTGAAGTATTTGCTGTTGAGTTTTTTTCTCTATATCGCGTTATTGATGCCCGCTCAGGCGATTCACTATTTTATGTTGTCGCCCTACAGCGTGGTGATGGACGTAAAAATGCTCGATTTCTTTCGTCATATGGGGACCGCGACATTAATCAGCGTGACCGTTTTGCTGATTGCCAGCCTGTTTATTCGCCATGCCTGGTGTCGTTATCTTTGCCCATATGGCGCGCTGATGGGCGTGGTTTCGCTATTATCGCCGTTTAAGATTCGTCGCAATGCCGAAAGTTGTATCGGCTGTGGCAAATGCGCAAAAAATTGCCCATCACGGATCCCGGTAGATAAATTAATTCAGGTACGAACAGTGGAATGTACCGGCTGTATGACTTGCGTAGAGTCATGTCCGGTAGCCTCAACATTGACCTTTTCACTGCAAAAACCTGCGGCAAATAAAAAAGCTTTTGCGTTGTCTGGCTGGTTAATGACGCTACTGGTTCTGGGGATTATGTTCGCGGTGATTGGTTACGCAATGTATGCGGGAGTATGGCAAAGCCCGGTGCCGGAGGAATTGTACCGACGCTTAATTCCACAAGCGCCAATGATTGATCACTAAATTAGCAACAAGCGGAACATCACCTCGCACGGGGTGATGTTCACAAAATCACATTATTTTGATTTTGACATCATAACTTTCAAGCCCGGTCATTTTTTCTCGTGCGGTGAAGCGAATTTCAGAGACTTCTTTCCCTGTATTCTTGTTCAGCTCGGCGATTTTTTGCGCGATAAAGTCGGCGATTTCCGTTTCGGCTTGTTTTTTTAACTCTTCAATATTCACTGTTAACCTCTTCTGGTCTTAAAAGACAGCAACACGCCAGTAAGGTGTTGGTTCCCGGTACCCTGGTCAGGTAAGAAATGTTATAAGCCATCTCCCCGAAAGATTCAATAATCAACAGGTTATCGCTTACTATACATACAGCGTTGAAGAAAAATAAGGCAGATATAAAAAAGGCTCCACGAGGGTAATGCCAGTCAGTTAAGCAACTGACTGGCTCTTTTTCGGGGCTGTGGGGTATTTCCAGGGCCTCTCCTTTACCACTCTCGGAAGGCCCTTCCCCTTCTCGTCGGTAATTTCACAAGTTGTCCCATACTTGCAAGATCGCGCATCAGCTCCGGTATACGTCCCGGTGAAGCGCCCTGCAATGTCATCAGCATTCTCATCACCATTCCGCATGATTCTGAGAAACTCAGTTGATTCGGCCAGTAACCTTTCAGATGTTCCGCCATTTTAATCATCTGATATCTCACCAGATTATAAGC
>NZ_MIIV01000030.1:0-13042 GCF_001743015.1 Shigella sp. FC1567 | reverse complement strand
CTCCACCCCGCGTCACCGTAACTGCTTTACGTTCATCAAATTTTAATTGGTTGCGGGGGCCGGATTTGAACCGACGACCTTCGGGTTATGAGCCCGACGAGCTACCAGGCTGCTCCACCCCGCGTCCGTGGATGCGCACTATACTCCGCTCGCGTTTTCATGCAACCTTTTTTTTACCCCGATCACGGATTTAGCATGATTTTGAACAAAAACAAACCACTAAAGCCTATTTTTTGTGCAAAATTTGCGTCAGGGAGAGGCTGCTCATTTCATTAAACGCGGCGGTTTGTTATCTTCGTTGCGCCTTATTTTTTAACCTGAAGAAGAGAACAATGAAAGGACGTTGGGTAAAGTACCTTCTTATGGGCACGGTTGTGGCAATGCTTGCCGCCTGCTCTTCCAAATCAACCGATCGCGGACAGCAATATAAAGACGGGAAATTTACCCAGCCTTTCTCTCTGGTGAACCAGCCAGATGCCGTTGGCGCGCCGATTAACGCCGGTGATTTTGCCGAGCAAATTAACCATATCCGTAATTCGTCACCGCGTCTGTATGGCAACCAGAGTAATGTTTATAACGCGGTGCAAGAGTGGCTGCGCGCAGGCGGTGATACCCGCAATATGCGCCAGTTCGGCATTGATGCCTGGCAGATGGAAGGTGCCGACAACTATGGTAACGTGCAGTTTACAGGCTATTACACGCCGGTAATTCAGGCGCGCCATACCCGCCAGGGCGAGTTCCAGTATCCTATTTACCGTATGCCGCCAAAACGTGGTCGTCTGCCGTCTCGTGCGGAGATCTACGCGGGGGCATTGGGCGATAAATACATCCTCGCTTACAGCAACTCTCTGATGGATAACTTCATTATGGATGTGCAGGGTAGTGGGTATATCGACTTTGGTGATGGCAGTCCGCTTAACTTTTTCAGCTATGCAGGGAAAAACGGTCATGCCTATCGCAGCATTGGTAAGGTGCTGATCGACCGTGGCGAAGTGAAAAAAGAAGATATGTCGATGCAGGCGATTCGTCATTGGGGCGAAACACACAGTGAAGCCGAGGTTCGCGAGCTGCTGGAACAGAACCCGTCTTTCGTCTTCTTTAAACCGCAATCTTTTGCACCGGTGAAAGGGGCAAGTGCGGTGCCGCTGGTTGGCCGTGCTTCTGTTGCCTCCGATCGTTCAATTATTCCGCCAGGTACTACCTTGCTGGCAGAAGTGCCGCTGCTGGATAATAACGGCAAATTTAACGGTCAGTACGAATTGCGTCTGATGGTGGCGCTGGATGTCGGTGGCGCAATCAAAGGCCAACACTTCGATATCTATCAAGGGATCGGGCCGGAAGCCGGACATCGCGCAGGTTGGTACAACCACTATGGACGTGTCTGGGTGCTGAAAACCGCCCCGGGCGCAGGTAACGTCTTTAGCGGCTGATGTGTTATTCTGTATACCGTTTTTACGGATACGACAGGGTGAGGGATAACCTCACCCTTTTTAATTCTGAGGTGCTATGTCTGTGGTAATTAGTGATGCATGGCGTCAGCGTTTTGGTGGCACAGCGCGTCTGTATGGTGAAAAAGCGTTGCAACTGTTTGCTGACGCGCATATTTGTGTGGTTGGTATCGGTGGTGTCGGTTCCTGGGCGGCGGAAGCGCTGGCGCGCACGGGGATTGGCGCAATCACGCTTATCGATATGGATGATGTGTGCGTCACCAATACCAATCGGCAAATTCACGCTCTGCGCGATAACGTCGGGCTGGCAAAAGCGGAAGTCATGGCGGAGCGCATTCGCCAGATTAACCCGGAGTGCCGTGTAACGGTGGTGGATGATTTCGTGACGCCGGATAACGTAGCGCAATATATGAGTGCCGGTTATTCGTACGTGATTGATGCCATTGATAGTGTACGACCCAAAGCGGCGCTGATTGCTTATTGTCGGCGCAATAAAATCCCGCTGGTCACGACCGGTGGCGCGGGTGGGCAGATTGACCCGACGCAGATTCAGGTTACCGATCTGGCGAAAACGATTCAGGACCCGCTGGCGGCGAAGTTGCGCGAGCGCCTGAAAAGCGATTTTGGCGTAGTGAAAAACAGTATAGGTAAGCTCGGCGTGGATTGCGTGTTTTCTACTGAAGCGCTGGTGTACCCGCAGTCAGACGGTACGGTGTGTGCGATGAAAGCCACGGCAGAAGGGCCGAAGCGGATGGATTGTGCATCTGGATTTGGCGCGGCAACGATGGTGACCGCCACCTTTGGGTTTGTTGCGGTTTCTCATGCGCTGAAGAAGATGATGGCGAAAGCAGCGCGTCAGGGTTAAACAATCAGGTCGGATGCGACGCGAACGTCTTATCCGACCTGGTTCTGTGCTTAAACCTGCTTCGCCGCAGCGATAATTGCCTCGCTTAACGCATTCAACCCCTGGCTGCGTGAGGCGCTAAGCTGCCCACGCAATCCCAGCTCATCAAACAATGCCAGCGGCGACTGTGCCTGTAATTCGGCGGCGGTTTTCCCCTCAACGGCAGTCAACAACACCGCCAACAGGCCGAGCACAATGCGCCCTTCGCTGTCGCCAAAGAAGTGCATTTTACCGTTTTCAGCCACGGTATATCCCAGCCAGACGCGGTTTTCGCATCCGGCAATCTCTTTAGCCTGCGCTTTTAACTCGTCTGGCAAAGCCGGAAGCTGTTTCCCCAACATGATCAACTGGCGATATTTATCTTCCCATTGCGTCAACGGTGCGAAGGTATTGCGTAACGTTTCTGCGGTTACGGTTGTGCCGAACGGATGTCCGGCGAATTGCGGGTTTGTCATTAATCCACCAATAATTCCAGCGCGCGGTCAACGGCATTCACCAGCGCATCCACATCACTCTTTGTATTATATGGCGCAAAAGAGGCGCGCAGTGTGCCGGTTACGCCTAATTCTGCCAGTAGCGGCTGAGCACAATGTTGCCCGGCCCGCAAGGCAATACCGTACTCCGCCAGTAGCGTCACCATATCGCTGTGATGAACGCCAGCAAAATCAAAGGCCAGCAGGCTGGAATCCTGGCAGCGGAATGAACGAAAGCCTGGACGTTTCGCCAGCGCATCTTCCGCCAGCGTTGCTAAGCTATGGCTCCAGTTTTCGGCCTGGTTGATATCGTAATCTGCCAGCCATTCCAGCGCCGCGCTTAATCCTATGACACCAGCCACATTTGGCGTTCCTGCTTCCAGTTTCCACGGCGCAGATTGAGTCGTGAAGCCGTCAAAACTCACTTCGTGAATCATTTTGCCGCCACCCAGCCAGGGCGACATCGCTTCCAGCAGTTCTGATTTGCCATACAGCACGCCGATACCCGTCGGGCCATACAGTTTGTGACCAGAGAAAGCATAGAAATCGATATCCAGTTGCTGAACATCCGCGGGGAAATGCACCGCCCCCTGAGCACCATCAACCATCACCACCATCCCTGCTGAATGAGCAAAGGTAATCGCTCGCGCCAGATCCGGGCAACCGCCAGTAACGTTCGACATCTGACTCAACGCCAGAATCCGACTACGGGGAGTAATCAGTTCTGGCAACAAATCGACATCCGGCAGTCGCTGCGCATTAAGCGGCAATTTCACCACTTTGGCTCCAGTTTGTTGGGCGACCATCAGCCAGGGGACGAGGTTGGCGTGGTGTTCTGCCACGCTGACAATAATCTCATCGCCCGGTTGCAGACGCGGACGCGCATAGCATTGTGCCACCATGTTGATGGATTCAGTGGTGCCGCGCGTCCAGACGATAGTTTTATCATCCGGTGCATTCAGTAATTGCGCCACTTTCTCTCGTGCAGCTTCATAACGCGCGGTCAGGCGTTGGGCTTCGGCAAACTGGCTGCGATGGACGTTTCCGGCGCTCAGGCTGTAAAACTGTCGAGTGGCTTCAACCACGGCTTCAGGTTTAAGCGCGGTCGCGGCGCTGTCGAGATAGACGCCCGCATCCTGTAGTGCGGGAAACTGGGCGCGAAACTGCGCGGGATTAAAAACGTTCATGGTACTCCTCGGCTTGATGCACCGATCGTGACGCAAAATTCACTTTGATACAAGGAGAGTGCTAACCATCAGAATTATCTGGATATCCTGGCGAAGCCGCGTAAGTAACATATGCTGAATAGTGTTAGGCGTTAATTTTAGCCTGTTAATCAATACTATTAAGATTTATTAATCGCTTTAAGGAGAAGATGATGAAAAAGACTGCCGCAATTATTTCTGCCTGTATGCTGACTTTTGCCCTGAGCGCCTGTTCCGGTTCGAACTATGTGATGCACACCAATGACGGACGTACCATCGTCTCTGACGGCAAACCACAGACTGATAACGATACCGGTATGATTTCGTATAAAGACGCTAATGGCAACAAACAGCAGATCAACCGTACTGACGTGAAAGAGATGGTCGAACTGGATCAGTAATTCGCGATCGCAAGGTAAAAAAAAGCACCGCAATTAGGCGGTGCTACATTAATCACTATGGACAGACAGGGTAAATGTACAGGAAGTGAAAAAAGGTAGCTTTGCTACCATGGTCTGAATCGCAGACCAATTGCAAACACAACAACACAACATCACAACCGTAAGCCAAAAGTTCACCAGAACACGCATTCCGATAAAACTTTTCGTTCCGGCTCAGGAAGTGCCGCCACTATAGGTATTTGCTGGTAGAAGCTCAACGGACAATTTATAATGGCTCAGATTAAAAAAACTAATAGGTTACATAGTGTGATCTAATTGTTAAATTCATTTAACATCAAAGTTTAATAGCCATGTCTAAACGATTACCACCGCTAAATGCCTTACGAGTTTTTGATGCCGCAGCACGCCATTTAAGTTTCACTCGCGCAGCAGAAGAGCTTTTTGTGACCCAGGCCGCAGTAAGTCATCAAATCAAGTCTCTTGAGGATTTTTTGGGGCTAAAACTGTTCCGCCGCCGTAATCGTTCACTCCTGCTGACCGAGGAAGGGCAAAGCTATTTCCTCGATATCAAAGAGATATTTTCGCAATTAACCGAAGCGACGCGTAAACTCCAGGCCCGTAGCGCCAAGGGGGCGTTGACGGTCAGTTTACTCCCCAGTTTCGCCATTCATTGGTTGGTTCCGCGACTTTCCAGCTTTAATTCAGCTTATCCGGGAATTGACGTTCGAATCCAGGCGGTTGATCGTCAGGAAGATAAGCTGGCGGATGATGTTGATGTGGCGATATTTTATGGTCGGGGCAACTGGCCGGGGCTACGGGTGGAAAAACTGTACGCCGAATATTTATTGCCGGTGTGTTCGCCGCTACTGCTGACTGGCGAAAAACCCTTGAAGACACCGGAAGATCTGGCTAAACATACGTTATTACATGATGCTTCGCGCCGTGACTGGCAGACATATACCCGACAGTTGGGGTTAAATCATATCAACGTTCAGCAAGGGCCAATTTTTAGCCATAGCGCCATGGTGCTGCAAGCGGCTATCCACGGGCAGGGAGTGGCGCTGGCAAATAACGTGATGGCGCAATCTGAAATCGAGGCCGGACGTCTTGTTTGCCCGTTTAATGATGTTCTGGTCAGTAAAAACGCTTTTTATCTGGTTTGTCATGACAGCCAGGCAGAACTGGGTAAAATAGCCGCCTTTCGCCAATGGATCCTGGCGAAAGCCGCTGCTGAACAAGAAAAATTCCGCTTTCGTTATGAACAATAATTTACGTAGGGTACGACCATGACCAGCCGTTTTATGCTGATTTTCGCCGCCATTAGCGGCTTCATTTTTGTGGCTCTGGGCGCTTTTGGCGCGCATGTGTTAAGTAAAACCATGGGGGCCGTTGAGATGGGCTGGATCCAGACGGCCTCGAATACCAGGCGTTTCATACGCTGGCGATCTTAGGTCTGGCGGTGGCAATGCAGCGTCGCATCAGTATCTGGTTTTACTGGAGTAGCGTTTTCCTCGCGTTAGGCACGGTGTTGTTCAGCGGCAGCCTTTATTGCCTGGCGCTGTCCCATCTGCGTTTGTGGGCGTTTGTCACTCCGGTTGGCGGCGTGAGCTTCCTCGCGGGCTGGGCGTTAATGTTAGTTGGTGCTATCCGTTTAAAGCGCAAGGGCGTAAGTCATGAATAAGGTTGTATTGCTGTGCCGTCCGGGCTTTGAAAAAGAGTGCGCCGCAGAAATTACCGATAAAGCCGGCCAGCGGGAAATTTTCGGTTTTGCCCGCGTGAAAGAGAATTCGGGTTATGTCATTTATGAATGTTATCAACCTGATGATGGCGATAAGTTAATCCGTGAGCTGCCGTTCAGTTCATTAATTTTTGCCCGCCAGTGGTTTGTGGTGGGGGAACTCCTGCAGCATTTGCCGCCAGAAGATCGTATTACCCCCATTGTCGGCATGTTACAGGGCGTAGTAGAGAAGGGCGGTGAACTGCGTGTTGAAGTTGCCGATACCAACGAAAGCAAAGAGTTGCTGAAATTCTGCCGTAAATTTACTGTTCCGCTACGCGCTGCCTTGCGCGATGCCGGGGTGCTGGCGAACTATGAAACGCCGAAGCGTCCGGTTGTGCATGTATTCTTTATTGCACCAGGCTGCTGCTATACCGGTTACTCATACAGCAACAATAATTCGCCGTTCTATATGGGCATTCCGCGCCTGAAATTTCCGGCAGAGGCGCCGAGTCGTTCCACGCTCAAACTGGAAGAGGCATTTCATGTGTTTATTCCTGCGGATGAGTGGGATGAACGCCTGGCGAACGGGATGTGGGCGGTGGATTTAGGCGCTTGCCCTGGCGGCTGGACCTACCAACTGGTGAAGCGCAACATGTGGGTTTATTCCGTCGACAACGGCCCGATGGCGCAAAGTCTGATGGATACCGGGCAGGTGACGTGGCTGCGGGAAGACGGTTTCAAATTCCGTCCGACACGCAGCAATATCTCCTGGATGGTATGCGATATGGTTGAAAAACCGGCTAAAGTTGCGGCATTGATGGCGCAGTGGCTGGTTAATGGCTGGTGCCGTGAAACCATTTTCAATCTCAAACTGCCGATGAAAAAACGCTACGAAGAAGTATCACACAATCTGGCGTATATTCAGGCACAGCTTGATGAACATGGCATAAATGCTCAGATTCAGGCGCGGCAGTTGTATCACGATCGCGAAGAAGTGACGGTGCACGTCCGCCGCATCTGGGCTGCGGTGGGTGGTCGTCGCGACGAGCGATAACAGGCAAGGCCGGGGCGTCGTCTTCGGCCTGCTACCCTTTCCGTCAGGCTGTTACCAAAGAAGTTGCAACCTGGCGCTCATCAGAAATAATGTGCGTTACCTCATCCAGATGCCCGATGCGGGCTTCCCCTGAACGATTAAATTTACTTTTATCAATCAATAACAACGATTGCGCGGCACGTTTTAATAGCATCGATTTGTAATCAGCGTTGATCGCATTGGAGTCCCACAGTGCGCCGCTGCTATCGATCCCTTCACAAGAAAAAATAAACAGATCGATTTCCAGCGATTTAAGTTGGGAAATCAGCGAGGGATTGACGTAACAGCCATATTTGCGCTCAAGTGTGCCGCCGGAACTGATCAGTTGAATGCGTTCGCGTTTACCGAGTTCATAGCAAATCGGATGGCTATTGGTGAAGACCTGAATGTTGATGTCAGGCAACTGGCGTGCCAGATACCAGCAAGTTGAACTGGCGTCTAAGGCTATCACCATCCCTTCTTCAATCCACGCGAGCGCCTCGCGCGCGATATCTGCTTTATGCGCATAATGGCTTTTCAGCCTGATGTGAAAGGGATCGCCACTGTCTTGATTTTGACGGTGGATATATTTAGCGCGTCCATGATTGCGCAGAATTTTACCCTGCGTCTGTAATTCATTGAGATCGCGACGAATGGTTTCTTTACTGACCTTTAGCTGTTCAGAGAGAGCTTCCGTGGTCAGGCTGGTATGGTTCAGCAGCAGGTCGACTATCGCTTGCTGGCGTGCCGCTTTCATATTTTTCACCCCATCATTCGATAACCGCCCGCGTCATGCGGGCGTACCGGTATGAGATTACGGTGTTACCCCTTTTTTTAAAAGAATATTCCCGTACTTCGCTCGTTCGCCTGTGATAACGATCGCAAAGGCTTTTTGCGCCCGTTCATAAAACGCAAAACGATTGATGCGGATGATGTCAGGACACGGGGCTTGTAGTGAAAGCGCATTACGGTAACGTCGTTCTACTTCAGGATCGAGAGTGTCACCTTCTACCGCCGCCATCATCACCAGCGGCGGTGCATAACTGTCCAGTTCAAATAACGGGATAATCGCCTGGAGCAAGTCGCTCACCAACAGGCCATCAGCGCGGATCACCTGCGGTCCCATCGAATGGGCGGGAAAGTGAGCATCGGAAAAAATAATTTCATCTCCATGTCCCATCTCTGCCAGCACTTTCAATAGTTCGGGAGAAATTAACGGCGAAATTGTTTTCAGCATTTCACACTTCCTCTATAAATTCAGGTTCAGTTTGCGGGTAGAAATAACGGTACTGATAATGAATCTGTGCGCGGGCTTCTTCAGGGCTGTTAAATTCCCCTACGCCATACCAACCGAACAGCGCAGCTCCTGCGACGGTCGTTTCGGCGTCGTCGAGAACTTTTACCGGAATATCAAGCATATTGGCTTTAATCTGATTCCACAATGTGTTGCGACTTCCTCCACCGACTAACAATAATTCAGAGGCCTTAAAGTGCCCGATTTTTTCCAGCATCTGTAGATTGCGCTGTAATTGCGCAGTTAACCCTTCCAGCGCCGCGCGATAGAAATGCCCCCGCGTGGTATTAAGCGTCACTCCTTGCCAGCCAGCGTTCTGACACGACAATAAATCACACTGCATTTTTACGCCATCCGCGCTAGGCGCGATAAGACGAGCTTCTTCAATCAACATTTGCCAGGGTGTTTCAGCCGTCCAGAACAGTTTTCTCACCCATTCCAGCACGCCGGATGCCAGCCATTGCATACCTGGGTTATACAACCCTGCCTGGCTATCCAGTTCGCAGGTGGAACCGGCGTACTGACTTAACAGCGAAGTATCAACCTGGGCGCTACGGACCATTAAAATTTCCCATGTACCGGAAGAGAGCACGGGTTCATTTTGGTCGGCACCAGCGCCAAAAAGGGCGAACTGGGTATCGTGACCTGCGGAAATCACCGGTATGCCAACGGGTAAGCCGAGCATTGCTGCGGCGCTGTTCTGTAGCGTACCAATCTGTTCACCCGCTTCCACCAGACGAGGGAAGAGTCGGCGTGGAATACCAGTGGCTTGTAAAATTTGCGGACTGAAATCGCGTTGCTGGATATCCAGCATCTGGCTGGTTCCGGCCATCGTGATATCAGTAGTGAATTCGCCGGTTAAACGGTGGTTAATCAGCGACGAAATAAAGAACCAGGCGTGCGTGCGTTCCAGCAGTTGTGGATGATTTTCTTTCAACCACACCAACTTATATAACGTATTGAAACTAAAGGCTCCGACGCCAGAAATAGCCTGCAACCGCTGTGCGGAGATCAACTGTTCAATATTGTCCATAACCGCTGCTGTTCGCGGACATTTCCAGCTAATGATCGGATAGAGCAGATTGCCTTGCTTATCTACCAGAGCGCCATCCACACCAAAGGTGGTGACGGCGATACCGCGGATGTGGCATTCAGTCAGTTCACTATTGATTTGCCGACAGCAATCAGCAAAGCGTTGCAAAATGGCGTCTAAAGACCACTGGTGCCAGGTGTTGTTTTCCATCGCGATATCGCTGGCATTAGGCGTTGAGGCGCGGGCAACAATTTTTCCCTGCCGATTAACCGCGATGGCCCTGACATTGGTCGCGCCACAGTCGAGTACCAGGATAACTTCTTGTTTCATAATCGCTCCTGCAATACTTCAATATCCATGCCGTGCGCAGCCCAGGCAGAAGGACGATACACTTTGGTCTCTTCAACGTTGTGCATACATACCGGGATACGCAGCATGGAGGCGAGAGTGATAAAGTCAGCGCCAACGTGGCCGATGGTCAGAACCCCATGGTTAGCGCCCCAGTTCGCCATTACCGAGTACACATCCGTAAACGGCCCTTTACCGGTGAGGCGCGGTGCAAACCAGGTGGTTGGCCAGGTTGAGTTGGTGCGTTTGTTGAGGATGTCATGCACATCCTTCGGCAATTCCACGCTCCAGCCTTCCGCGATTTGCAGTACCGGTCCCAGGCCTTTGATGATGTTGACACGAGTCATGGTGAACGGGACGCCGCCTTCGGTAAGGAAGCGGGAAGAGTAACCGCCGCCACGGAAGTATTCGTGGATCGCCGGGCACCATTCGGTAGCGGCGAGGCAAGCGTCAGCCTCTTGCTGAGAGATTTCCCAGTGCGGCTTCATCGTCGGGTTACCTTCGCTGTCGCGTTGTTTACAGGAACCGTCCAGCGCAGCAGAACCTGAGTTGATCAAATGGATGATGCCGTGTTCTGCCAGTCCATCGAGTTTATGCCCCGTTACACGCTCAATTGCTTCTGGTGACCAGTAGGTACGCACATCGGCAAATACCTGAGCGGTGCCGGTGAGCTGGTGACCCATTAGCATTGCCACGCCGTTAAGACTGTCGTTTTCGGTCGCCACGACAAAGGGTTCGCGCACGCCATTCCAGTCAAATGAACTGTTGAGGATCGCTTCGGCGGTGTCACCATTGGGATATTGATCGGTCCAGTGACGTTGCCCCTGGAAGCCCGCAGCGATGGCGTTGTAGCCAAGTGATTCTTCCACGCGACCAATATCGGCCAGTTTGCTGTTGCCTTGCATCATGTCGCGGATACACATCGCCATCAGTAAACTTTCGCGCAGAACTGCGCGGCTTTGCTCGGCATTGCGTTGATACTGTTTGTTATTTTCATCTTCGCCATAGCGGAAGTTTTTATCAGCCCAGGCCAGTGCCATTTCCAGTTCGGCTTCGTCGTAAATCTTCTGATCGATACGGCGACGCAGTTCGGTCATATCCACCGCCTGGACTTTCATTCCCAGCCAGGATTCAAAGAAGTTGTGATCAACGATGGAACCGGCGATACCCATCGAAACGCCGCCCAGCGACAGATAGCTTTTACCTTTCATGCTGGCGACGGCCAAACCGGCGCGGGCAAAGCGCAGCAGTTTTTCTTCAACATCGGCAGGAATCGATGTGTCATCGGCATCCTGAACGTCATGACCGTAAATGGAGAATGCCGGGATGCCTTTCTGGCTGTGAGCTGCCAGAGCCGCTGCCAGGTAAACAGCGCCGGGACGTT
Organism: Shigella sp. FC1567; assembly: GCF_001743015.1. Lineage (NCBI taxonomy): Bacteria > Pseudomonadati > Pseudomonadota > Gammaproteobacteria > Enterobacterales > Enterobacteriaceae > Shigella > Shigella sp. FC1567. Next base: position 1,760 of record NZ_MIIV01000030.1, on the reverse strand, counting down.
CAGTGCCGTTAAAGCCCCAAATGGCTTCGGGCGGGTTGGATCCATGTCGATGGTTTCACTGCCATAGCACCAGCAAGGCGTTACCGTAATGGTGAGGCCTACATTCTGGCTGCTGAATTTTTCTTCGCAAGCAGCGGCTTCAGCCATACCCGCGATACAGGTATCGGAAATGACACACTCGACGGCAGCTCCGCAGGCATGGCGCAGTTTCTCGGTCAGCAGTGCGGCCGTAGCTTTCGCCATATTCATTGTTTGTTCTTCAAGCGACTCACGAACACCCATGCGACGACCGTCAATAACCGGGCGGATACCAATTTTCGGTAAGCTGATTTTTTTCATTACAGATTCCTCACTTTATTCGGAAAATATGTTCAGTTAGTTGCCGTTTGAGAGCGGAAACGGGCAAAGATAAAGATGACCGCGAAGCAGAGTGCGGGGATCAGTTCAGCAGTGGGGATGTTGCCCGCCGCGTCACTGACAAAACCCATGACCGGAGTGACAATACCGCCGCCAATAATGGTCATAACGATGAAGGACGAACCGTATTTGGTGTCCTGGCCGAGATTCTTAATGCCCAGCGAGAAGATTGTTGGGTACTGAATCGACATAAAGGCGCTGCATAAAGTCAGGGCTATTAAGCCCACATGACCGCCAGCGAAGGCTGAGATCAGGCACAGTGCCATAGCGATTAATGCGTAGGCGGCCAGGACTTTGTGTGGTGCGAAGCGACTGATGAGCCAGGTACCGGTGAAACGACCAATAAAGAAGCACACCATGGTTCCGGTTAAATAGTTAGCGGCAAAGCCTGCAGTCATACCTGGAATTTCTTCTACAGCGTAGCGAATCAAATAGCTCCAGCAGGCCGTTTGTGCGCCAACGTAGCAGAATTGCGCTAATACTGCCCAGCGCCAGTGGCGAATACGCGCCAGGCGAGAAAGCGATGCGGAGAACGATCCTTGTTTGGCGTCACTGTGATTATCACTCTGCAATGCCGGGAATTTCGTCAGCATGATCAGCAGGGCGACCAGTAACACGATAGCCACGATGATCATATAAGGTGTCTGTACCGATAATACCAGGCTGTGTTTATACGCACTCAATTGCTCTGGAGACATTTTATCGAGAACGTCTTGCGATTGATGTGGCACGTTAGACAAAATAAGACTTTGCCCAAAGACAACCGCGATAATTGCGCCAAACGAGTTAAATGTTTGCGCAAGATTTAAGCGGAAGTGACCACTGCTTTCCGGCCCTAATACCGTAACAAAAGGGTTTGCGGCAGTTTCCAGACAACCTAATCCGGCTGCAATAATAAATAGGCCAACTAAAAATAAGGTGTAGTTCATTATTTCTGCAGCGGGCCAGAATAATGCAGCGCCCAGGGCATATAAAAATAACCCAGTAATAATTCCGGTAATGACTCCAACTTACTGATAGTGTTTTATGTTCAGATAATGCCCGATGACCTTGTCATGCAGCTCCACCGATTTTGAGAACGACAGTGACTTCCGTCCCAGCCTTGCCAGATGTTGTCTCAGATTCAGATTATGTCGCTCAATGCGCTGAGTGTAACGCTTGCTGATAACGTGCAGCTTTCCCTTCAGGCGTGATTCATACAGCGGCCAGCCATCCGTCATCCATACCACGACCTCAAAGGCCGACAGCAGGCTCAGAAGACGCTCCAGTGTGGCCAGAGTGCGTTCACCGAAGACGTGCGCCACAACCGTCCTCCGTATCCTGTCATACGCGTAAAACAGCCA
>NZ_MIIV01000029.1:0-13048 GCF_001743015.1 Shigella sp. FC1567 | reverse complement strand
CGTTACACTCAGCGCATTGAGCGACATAATCTGAATCTGAGACAACATCTGGCAAGGCTGGGACGGAAGTCACTGTCGTTCTCAAAATCGGTGGAGCTGCATGACAAGGTCATCGGGCATTATCTGAACATAAAACACTATCAGTAAGTTGGAGTCATTACCAAAATAAATTAATTTGCTGCGGCTTTTTTAATCGCTGCAACCGCAGCCTTAAGCACGCCTAAACCATCGACTTTGCCATAAAGCAGCGAGTCAATTACTTCAACCGGTTTGTTGGGTAACAAACGCTGGATTTCGGGCAACATATAAGCAATCTGCGGCCCTAATAACACGACATCGGCATTCTGACCTTTTTCACCAGCCAGTGTTTCCGGAAATGCTTCAATAATGACCGGAACTTCATATTTTTCTGCCTGTGCGCGCATTTTTGATACCAGTAAAGAGGTAGACATGCCCGCAGAACAAAACAGATAAATGTGTTTCTTTTCCATAAAACTGCCCTCATCGACGATTATCTGTCAGCCAGACACTCCGCAAGCCTTAACCTGCTTCCATGCTCTGGGTAACTTGCGAAACCAACATGACTTTTTTTGTGGCTGAAAGGAGTATACGGTATAGACCTGAGCAATAGTATTTCTTTGACCTTATAAATTGTCTCTCCTTGACCTGCGGTTATGACCCTCTTCACATTTCGGGCAAATAATTCGCGAAGATAATTAAGAACTCAGGCCAAAAAACGGCGCAATGGCCGGTTTCCGTTGTTACTCAAGCTTTCAAACGAAGTGATTACTTCGCAGCCTGTGGATCAGTGTCGTATTCAGCACAGGTCTGATAACCGGAGTTGATGACATGTCCGGTATCATCTAACGCGACAAAGTAGGTTTCTGCTTTACCATCACGTTGACCCAGGATGTAGGTCTGGCAAGTACCACGAGCATGGATCATGCTCACTTCAGACGAAGGTTTACCCGCAATTTGTGCAACCTGCGCCCGGCTCATGCCTTTTTTGACGTCTTTCACCACAGGCTGTACAAACTGGTCTTTGGTACGATCATAAGCCGTACAACCCGCCAGCATGGTTAATACCGCCGCTGCACTCAGAATTCCTGCCATATTCTTGTTCATATTCCGTCCTCTTGTTTATCAGCGTGTTAGATAAGCCTGGAATACATTGGGCGCTTTTTCAAGCCCGTGAACGAAACGGCTCCGCTTTCAGAGGATTCCTGTATGACGTTTTATCCACCATTCAACCCGCTGTCGCTTGTCGTTTCAGTAGCGACGGGTTAGCTTTAAGGAAGTTTTGTCTTTTCTGTCTGGAGGGGTTCAATGACATTGCAACAACAAATAATAAAGGCGCTGGGCGCAAAACCGCAGATTAATGCTGAAGAGGAAATTCGTCGTAGTGTCGATTTTCTGAAAAGCTACCTGCAAACTTATCCGTTCATTAAATCACTGGTGCTCGGGATCAGCGGCGGTCAGGACTCCACGCTTGCCGGTAAGCTGTGCCAGATGGCGATTAATGAGCTGCGCCAGGAGACCGGCAACGAATCACTGCAATTTATTGCCGTACGCCTGCCCTATGGTGTTCAGGCCGACGAACAAGATTGCCAGGATGCCATTGCCTTTATTCAACCGGATCGCGTATTAACCGTTAATATCAAGGGCGCGGTATTGGCCAGCGAACAGGCGCTGCGCGAAGCGGGCATTGAACTGAGCGATTTTGTCCGTGGCAATGAAAAAGCGCGTGAGCGGATGAAAGCACAATATAGCATTGCGGGTATGACCAGCGGTGTCGTGGTGGGCACCGATCATGCAGCAGAAGCTATTACCGGATTCTTCACTAAATATGGTGACGGCGGTACGGACATTAATCCGCTGTATCGTCTCAACAAACGTCAGGGTAAACAGTTACTGGCGGCATTAGCTTGCCCGGAACACCTTTATAAGAAAGCGCCAACGGCCGATCTGGAAGATGATCGCCCTTCTCTGCCAGATGAAGTGGCACTCGGCGTGACCTATGACAATATCGACGACTATCTGGAAGGGAAAAACGTACCTCAACAGGTCGCCAGAACAATAGAGAACTGGTATCTGAAAACCGAACATAAACGCCGTCCGCCAATTACCGTTTTCGATGATTTCTGGAAAAAGTAATAATTTGCACATATTGGATTGTGCGAAAAAGAGTAATTTGTTCACGCCGGATGCGGCGTGAACGCCTTATTCGACCTATAAAACTATGCAAATTCAATACATTGCAGGAGTCGAATAGGCCTGACAGGCGTAGCACGTCAGACGGTGTAACCTTTGTCATCGACCCGCCTCTTTTTTAATCGCTTCCCGCCTGTTACACTGGATAGATAACCAGCATTCGGAGTCAACAGTGGTACGGCGTTTAACTTCTCCGCGGCTCGAATTTGAAGCTGCGGCAATTTATGAATATCCCGAACATTTACGTTCATTCCTTAATGACTTACCCACCCGACCAGGGGTGTATCTGTTTCATGGTGAAAGTGACACCATGCTGCTCTATATCGGCAAAAGCGTTAACATCCGCAGCCGCGTCCTTTCTCATTTACGTACCCCGGATGAAGCCGCCATGCTACGGCAATCCCGACGGATCAGCTGGATATGTACCGCCGGTGAAATCGGCGCTCTGCTCCTTGAAGCGCGATTAATCAAAGAACAACAGCCGCTGTTTAATAAACGGTTGCGCCGCAATCGTCAGCTCTGTGCCCTGCAATTAAATGAAAAGCGCGTCGATGTGGTGTATGCCAAAGAGGTGGATTTTTCACGAGCCCCCAACCTGTTTGGCCTGTTTGCCAATAGGCGCGCAGCTTTGCAAGCATTGCAGACCATCGCTGATGAACAAAAACTTTGTTATGGCCTGCTGGGACTGGAACCGTTAAGTCGCGGTCGTGCATGTTTTCGTTCAGCGCTAAAACGTTGCGCCGGAGCATGCTGCGGTAAAGAGAGCCATGAGGAACATGCGCTACGCTTGCGCCAGTCTCTGGAGCGTTTGCGGGTGGTGTGTTGGCCTTGGCAAGGGGCGGTGGCGCTGAAAGAACAGCACCCGGAAATGACTCAATATCATATTATTCAAAACTGGCTGTGGCTGGGGGCGGTTAATTCGCTGGAAGACGCGACAACGTTAATTCGGACACCCGCCGGGTTTGATCACGACGGTTATAAAATTCTTTGTAAGCCGCTGCTTTCCGGTAACTATGAAATTACTGAACTTGATCCGGCGAATGACCAGCGAGCCAGTTGATTTCACTGAACAACAGTTTACCTTGCGGTTGTAAAAGCCGCAGGGTGTGCCTGCCATCGAACCAGCACGCGCCCTGGTCGGTAGTGAGCAATTTATCGCCCAGTTGCCACGCCCCGTTAATCACAAACACCACCCCGCCGCGTGAGCCAAAGGTAGTAAACGTACGTTCGGCAATTCTGACTTTCGCCTTACAGACATCCAGGCGTGTCATGATGTTGAAATCCATCGACATCTGCCCTTCCGTCAGTTTCGCTTTTACCACCTGGTCCGCTGCAAAGGCAAAAGGCTGTAACGGTTTTAAGGTATGGTTAAAGCGGTCTGCGCTTTCAAGGAGCATCTCGCCGCCTTCCAGCAACGTCACTATCCTTTCCATGCCGGGAAACAAAGAAAACTCCCCATTCGCCGCGATGGATGCAATGCTGGCACGCCAGTAAAAATCACGTTTTGCCGGTGGGAAAGTGCAAATTTCGCGCGTTTCACCGGCAGCATTTCGCCACAGATTCACCGACATTTTACGCATATCAAAGTATTCCATACTCGCTCCCGGCCCGTTCTTTTCATTGTTATCGTTCAGGTAACCGTGGATGGTTATCGGCAACTCGGGTGATTTACGTTAGTGGTGATCAGGCTTTTTTTACAACTGTTTGAGAAGAGAAAAGAAAACCGCCGATCCTGTCCACCGCATTACTGCAAGGTAGTGGACAAGACCGGCGGTCTTAAGTTTTTTGGCTGAAAGATTATTCAGCAGTTGCAGGCATTTTACCTTTTGCCGCTGGACGTTCTGTCAGACGCTTCTCAAAATTAGCATTAAATTGCTTTTTCTGTTCCGGCGTCAGGATGTTGTAAATTTTGTTCTGGGTTTCCATGTGCGCCAGCATGTTAGCTTTGCGCTGTTCTTCCATTTTTGCGATCTGCGCTTCAGCTTTTGCTTTATCGAAGGTATCGCTGACAATGATGTCATGCATTGCGCGGCGTTCTTCCAGCGGCGGACGTTTCATCTGGTCACGCTGGCCTTTCATGATTTCGCGGATCTGCTGTTTCTGCGCGTCGGTCAGGTTCAGGTCTTTGAACATCATGTCCTGATGCGGACCGAACTTGCCTTTGTGGTGCATCATCGGCTTCGCGTCAGCCGGTGCTGCGGCATGGGCCAGGTTAGCCGCGCCAAGAGCCAGGGTAGAGGCAACAAACAGTGCAGTTAATTTACGCATATTCTATATCCTTCCTTTCAGTTATTTATTACGGCTTTCTTAAGTAGCGTGCCGTGTTGACAAGATTAACTTTACTGACTTTAGCGTCAATTAATCAGAGCAACGGTAAAACAATGAAAGTGTAAAAAACACTTTTGCGCCAATTATGGAGAAAAAAAGAAAATTTGATGGAGAGTGATGAGAGAATATTACAACACAATGATTTTGCAGAGATTATGAAGAACTATACTGGATGACTGGTGATAAATAAAGCAAATAACCAGGATTAATCTGTATTAATTTATAAGAAAGCAACTTAATACCCGCAGAATGATTTCTGCGGGTAAGTATTAGCTTATTTTTTCGAGCATTAATCCCGCGCGTAATCCCAACGCTACCAACGGATTAGGGAATAACACATACTCTACATCATGGGTTACGGTAAAACGTTCCTCTCCGTCCTGCGCCAGCAATGTTCCTTTCTCAAACGGCATAAAATTCAGCGTGTCACTTGCCATATGCATTTCGAAGGACGGCGAGTGGCGAGTAATTTGCGAAACCACCCGATAACGGAGCGGCGGTGTTCTCACGATACCGACACTCTCACCAGATAGCAGCGCAGCAATTGCGCTGGCAGTTACTGCAAACTGGCGAAGATCGTTTTGCCCAAAGGGCAACGCTTTGCCAAGTTCCAGCGTACAGGCCAGCGCGCCAAAATGTCTGGCGCTGAAATGGGTAAACGTACCACCAGGTTCCTGATGGAACACCAGCGCCTCCAGCCCCGCCGCACCCAGCCACGTCAGAAATTTCTCGTCCCAGGGAATGTCGCGTTGCGGTAATACACCGAACTGCGGATGCAAGGAGCCACGAATTGCGGTATGTAGATCAAGGTGCCAGCGCACAGATTCTTTGCCCTGGTCATAAAAATCTTCCAGGCACTGTTCCAGTTCGCGCGCCCGACAGGTTTCTCCGCTTTCAGCAAATAGCTGCCAACGACCGCCAAACATTCGATTCATATCGCTATGGCAATAACGTTTCCCTTGCTTCAGCGCAGGAGGATTCCCGAGGATCACCAGCAACCGCCAACGTAACGGGATCTCGCCGTGAGATATCGCGCCAAGCAACGCGTCCAGCATTTCCACAGGTGCCGTCTCATTACCGTGGATCCCCGCAGAAATCACCAGCGCGCCTTGCGGTGGCGTTAATGGCGTCAGTTCCAGCACACCATCGCCCAGCCAGCGCCAGCGAACGCCGTTGATTTCTCGCTCGGTGATAACCGGTTTTTTACCCGTTAAGGTCAGAGCAAGAAAATTATCCATTGCCCCCTCCCTCGCGCTGGAACGGATAAACCGAACCGAGATTCAGTAATTGGCTCAATACATCCAGTGCTTCCCGCCCTTCGCGCAGCAATTGCGGGTCGGCCAGATCGGCAGCAGTAAGACGATCGCGGTAGTAACGATCCACCCAGTCATTGAGCGCATTAAACAAGGTATCGTTCATCATCACCGCCGGATTCACCGCCCGGCGTTCTTCTTCTGTCAATACCACCCGCAACCGCAGGCACGCCGGGCCGCCGCCATTCGCCATGCTTTCACGTAAGTCAAAGACTTTTAGTTCGCTAATCGGGTTGTCAGCGGCAAGGAGTTCATTGAGATAACCCCATACTCCGGCGTGTTCCCGACACTCCTGAGGCAGCACCAACATCATGGAACCATCATCGCGGCTCAACAGTTGGCTGTTAAACAGATAGGTAGACACCGCATCCGACACGGAAACCTGAGTTGCCGGAACTTCTATCGCCATAAAACCGTTCACCCGCGCCCGCAGGTTTGCCAGTAACTGTGACTGGCGAGCGAACGCCTGTTGGTGGCAAAACAGCACCTGGCGGTTACTTACGGCAATCACGTCATTATGAAAAACACCCTGGTCGATAACGTCCGGGTTTTGCTGGGCGAAAATCACCTGTTGGGGATTCACCTGATTAAGCCTTGCCACCGCCTCGCTGGCTTCGCGAGTCTGTCGCGCCGGATAACGGGAAGGCCGGGTATCATTGCCTTCTTCTCGCCCGTAGACAAAAAGTTGCATACCCGGCTCACCGTAATGACCGCCGAGACGATTGTGGTTTGCCGCCCCCTCATCACCGAGCAACGCTACCTGCGGCAACGCCGAATGGACGCTAAATTTCTCTTCGTCGTTAAAAATAGCTTTTAACAGCGATTCAGTGACGGGCGCTTCCAGCGAACGGTGAAATTTATTGTTCAGGTTGGCAACGGTGAGATGCACTTTGCCATCCAGCGTATCGGCAGATGGCGCGATCGTTGCCGCATTGGCTACCCACATTGGCGAAGCGGAGCTGACGCTGGAAAGCCAGTGCGGTGCCTGGCGTGCAACTTTTTCCAGTACCTGCTCATCGCTACCACTGAATCCCAACTGACGCAGCACCGGAATAAACGGACGCTCGTGCGGCGGGATCACGGCCTGGGGGAATCCTGCATCGGCAAGGGTTTTCATTTTCAGTAAGCCCTGTTTCGCCGCCAGTCGCGGGTTAGACACCTGAAAACGGTGACGGGTAGAGGCTTCATTACCAAACGACAGGCCAGCGTAATGATGCGTCAGCCCTACCAGCCCGTCGAAATTAACTTCCCAGGCGTTCATCGCACCACCTCATCGGAAAAATCCAGCCCGGGGTTAAGCGTTGCGGGCAAAGTTAACGAGTCCGACTCCAGGCTCGCCATAGGCCATGCGCAGTAATCTGCGGCATACCAGGCGCTGGGGCGATGGTTACCGGATGCACCAATGCCGCCGAATGGCGCGGTACTGGCAGCACCAGTAAGCGGTTTGTTCCAGTTAACAATCCCCGCCCGCGCCTCCAGCAACAGTTGATCGAATTTTTCCCGTTCGGGGGAAACCAGACCGCAAGAGAGTCCGAAGCGAGTGTTATTCGCCATTAGAATCGCTTCCTCGAAAGAATCATAACGCCAGACGCGCAATAACGGTCCGAACACCTCTTCATCTGGTACGCCAGCAACGCCTGTCATTTCAATGATCCCCGGCGTCAGCAACGATGTCTCTAATTGTAATAAGCGCGGCGCAAGCAGGGTTCGTCCGCCCATCGCTTCCAGTTGCTGCCAGGCAGTAACCACCTGCTGTGCGGCCTGTTCAGAAATCAGCCCGCCAATAAACGGCTGCGGTTCGTCATCCCAGTTGCCCGGCGTTAATCGCTGGCTGACGGCAACCAGACGAGCAAGAAACGCATCGCCCTGCGCTCCGCTTTTGAGCAATAAACGGCGGGCGCAGGTGCAGCGTTGCCCGGCTGTGACAAACGCCGACTGAATGGTCAGATGGACAGCCGCGTCGATATCCGCCACCTCATCGATAATTAGCGGATTATTACCGCCCATCTCAAGGGCGAGAATTTTCTCCGGCTGACCGGAGAGCTGGCGATGCAGCTGGTAGCCGGTATTGGCGCGACCGGTAAACAGCAAACCGTCGAGATCCTCCAGCGCACTCAGCGCCTGACCCGTTTCACGCCCGCCCTGCACCAGGTTCAGCACGCCCGGCGGCAAGCCAGCCTGCTGCCATAAACGCATTACCGCTTCGCCACTCCACGGTGTCAGTTCGCTGGGTTTAAAGATAATGGTGTTACCTGCCAGCAATGCCGGAACGATATGTCCGTTCGGCAAATGACCAGGGAAATTATACGGCCCAAACACCGCCAGCACGCCGTGCGGGCGATGTCGCAGGCTCGCCGCACCGTCCGGCATTTCACTACGCTGCTCGCCGGTACGAACGTGATACGCCTTAATTGATATCGCGATTTTATTGATCATCGCCGTCACTTCGGTTGCCGCTTCCCAGCGCAGCTTACCCGTTTCTCTGGCAATAATCGCGGTTAATTCGGCTTTATTGCTTTCCAGCAATCCGGCAAAGCGTTCGACAACGACCTGACGTTCAGCCAATGAGAGCCGCGCCCAGCGCGGAAACGCCGCACGGGCTGCCCGACAAGCCTGTTCGACCTGAGCGGCATCGGCATCATTGCCTTGCCATAACACCTCGCCCGATACCGGATTACGCTTCACACGCGATGCGCCCTGGCCCGTTATCCAGTCACCGTTAATCCATAAAGTCATGCTGTTTTCTCCACTGCGCACAGGCGCACCAGACGAACGCGATCCCCTGCGTGGCATTTGAGGGCATCCAGTTGTGCGGCGGTTAAAATCAAACGCTCGGTTGCCGGATCGGTACGCGCCAGCACCACGCGGAAATGGTGATAATTTTCATTGGCGACCAGGCAGGCCGGAAAATCGCCCTGCGCAGGCTGCCCTTCTGCCACTTCCACCAGCCGACTTTTACGGATGGCGCGCACGCGGTCGATGTCACACTCAAGCGTTGGCCCGCCGTCGAAGATGTCGATATAGTTGCGGTAACGAAAACCTTCTTTCTCCAGCACCGCGCGGGCAGGCGCGGTTTGCGGATGTACCTGACCGATGACGTCCTGGGCTTCCTGGGATAAAAAGTGGGTATAGATCGGATGTTTCGGCATCAGTTCTGCAATAAATGCCTTTTGCCCGGTGCCGCAGAGAAAATCGGCGCGGCTAAAATCCATCGAAAAGAAGCGTTTACCGAGGCTTTGCCAGAACGGTGAATAGCCGTGTTCGTCAATCACCCCGCGCATTTCAGCAACCACTTTGTCATTAAACTTGTCGCGAAAAGCCGCCATAAACATAAAGCGCGATTTCGACAGCAAATAGCCGTTGCCCTCTTTGCGCCAGTCCGGGTCGAGAAACAGCGTGCACAGCTCGCTGCTGCCGGTGTGATCGTTACTAAGAAACAGCGTCGGCAATGCGTTATAGACATTCAGCTCTTTTGAGGCGTGAACCAACGTGCCGACCCGATAGTTGTGCCAGGGATCGTTCAGCCCAACCGCCACCTCAATGGCGCAAATCCCCGCCACGGTGCCTGTCTCGCTATCTTCCAGCACGAACACATAGCCCTGCTCGCTTTTGGGCAGTTCGCCTTGCCAGGTTTTGATTGCCCTTTCGATACGCGCGGAAAGCGTGGCTTCATTAGCGGGAAGCGACGTCAGGCCGCCGCCCGTTTTGCTGGCAAGCTGCATCAGCGCCGAGACATCTGAGCGCTCAACGGGACGGATGACCATCATGATGAACCTCGGCTAACAAAATGTTCGCAAGCAGCTGCAAAGCGATCCAGTCCGGTCGTCACCTCTTCTTCGCTGACATTGAGCGCAGGCGCAAAACGCACCACGTTGCCACCCGCAATCAGTACCATAACGCCTGCTTTCGCCGCCTCCTGAGAGATCTGTTTCGCTTGTCCGGCGTAATCGGCATTCAGTACACAGCCAATCAACAAACCTAAGCCGCGAACTTCACTGAACAAACCGTAGCGGTGATTAATGGTATTAAGACGCTCAACAAACCAGTCGTGACGCTGTTTAACGCCATTAAGCATCTCTGGTGTGTTGATGAGCTCCAGCACTTTGCCCGCCACCGCCGAGGCCAGCGGATTGCCGCCATAGGTGGTGCCATGAGTGCCAACGGTCATCACGCTGGCGCACTCTTCGGTTGTTAACAACGCACCGACCGGGAAATCGCCGCCCAGCGCTTTGGCGGTAGTTAACAGATCAGGTGTCACGCCGTAGTGCATATAGGCATACAGTTCCCCGGTGCGCCCGACGCCGGTTTGTACTTCATCAAAAATCAACAGCGCATTGTGGCGGTCACACAATTCACGCAGACCTTGTAAAAACGCGTTGCTGGCTGGCACCACACCGCCTTCCCCCTGGATGGGTTCGACAATCACCGCACAGGTGGCGTCGTCAATCAGCGCGCTGGCAGAGTTAATATCGTTATATGCAGCATGACGGATATCTGGTGGCAGTGGCGCAAAATCCTGTGAATAGGCTGGCTGCCCACCCGCACTGACAGTAAACAGCGTGCGACCATGAAACGCATTTTTAAACGCCATGATACCGCTCTTATGGCTGCCGTAGCGGTCGTGAGCGAATTTACGCGCCAGTTTTAGCGCCGCTTCGTTGGCTTCCGCACCGGAGTTACAAAAGAAGACGCGATCGGCAAACGTGGCGTCGATCAATTTTTTCGCCAGTCGCAGTACCGGCTCGTTGGTGTAACCGTTGCCGGTATGCCAGAACTTACTCGCCTGTTCGTTCAGCGCTTCACGCAGTTCCGGATGCGCATGGCCCAGCGCGTTCACCGCAATGCCACCCGCGAAGTCGATATACTCTTTCCCCTGCTGATCCCACAAGCGCGAACCTTCGCCACGTACCGGTATAAAGGGTGCCGGAGCGTAAACAGGTATCATCCATTCATCAAAGTTTTCACGCGTAATTGGCTGAGACATAGCGACCTCTACAGTAAATAATTCGTTATTTATATGTTAACAATAAGTAATGTTTGCGCTGTAAATGTAGATTGCAGGGTTCGTGCCAGCCAGTGATAAAAGTGCATAAACGGCGGAGGCTAACTGGAAATCAAGGAGTTATAACCAAACCATATGCATTTAAAGTGCATATAAAGTGAATACGTTTGCGATGTGGGTGAATAAAAAGAATAAAAAACGCAATGTTATGCAGAAGTAAAATATAATTCTGGAATTGTGATCATTGACGAAATTTACTGGAAATTACTGCGCCATTCTGACGCAGCGCGCACCAAAAGCGGGCATTTTTTGCGCCATCGTTGACATCATTAACAACCATCGATCAAATCACTTAACAACAGGCGGTAAGCAACGCGAAATTCTGCTACCATCCACGCACTCTTTATCTGAATAAATGGCAGCGACTATGAAATTTGTCTCTTTTAATATCAACGGCCTGCGCGCCAGACCTCACCAGCTTGAAGCCATCGTCGAAAAGCACCAACCGGATGTGATTGGCCTGCAGGAGACAAAAGTTCATGACGATATGTTTCCGCTCGAAGAGGTGGCGAAGCTCGGCTACAACGTGTTTTATCACGGGCAGAAAGGCCATTATGGCGTGGCGCTGCTGACCAAAGAGACGCCGATTGCCGTGCGTCGCGGCTTTCCCGGTGACGACGAAGAGGCGCAGCGGCGGATTATTATGGCGGAAATCCCCTCACTGCTGGGTAATGTCACCGTGATCAACGGTTACTTCCCGCAGGGTGAAAGCCGCGACCATCCGATAAAATTCCCGGCAAAAGCGCAGTTTTATCAGAATCTGCAAAACTACCTGGAAACCGAACTCAAACGTGATAATCCGGTACTGATTATGGGCGATATGAATATCAGCCCTACAGATCTGGATATCGGCATTGGCGAAGAAAACCGTAAGCGCTGGCTGCGTACCGGTAAATGCTCTTTTCTGCCGGAAGAGCGCGAATGGATGGACAGGCTGATGAGCTGGGGGTTGGTCGATACCTTCCGCCATGCTAATCCGCAAACAGCAGATCGTTTCTCATGGTTTGATTACCGCTCAAAAGGTTTTGACGATAACCGTGGTCTGCGCATCGACCTGCTGCTCGCCAGCCAACCGCTGGCAGAATGTTGCGTAGAAACCGGCATCGACTATGAAATTCGCAGCATGGAAAAACCGTCCGATCACGCCCCCGTCTGGGCGACCTTCCGCCGCTAATTTAGCAGCTCTCCTGGCTCAAACTGGGTCAGGAGAATTAACCTTGAGAAAAATCAACAAACTGTCAGTAATGATTTGTTGCCTGCCGTCCTTTGTTATACCGTCACTGCGTTTTTAGTTGTCTGACCACTTCTCTATTATCAAGTTTGATATAGGAAACTCCACGATGAATGCTGAGCGTAAATTTCTTTTCGCCTGTCTTATTTTTGCGCTGGTCATTTACGCTATCCACGCTTTCGGTTTATTCGATCTGCTCACCGATTTACCCCACTTACAGACACTCATTCGCCAGAGCGGATTGTTCGGTTATAGCCTCTATATTCTGTTATTCATCATTGCCACCCTCTTTCTGTTACTAGGAAGCATACTGGTGATCGCTGGAGGAATAGTTTTTGGCCCGCTCTTAGGGACACTACTCTCATTAATTGCCGCCACGCTGGCCTCCTCGTGCTCATTCCTGCTGGCGCGGTGGCTGGGACGTGATTTACTGCTGAAATACGTGGGCCATAGCCATACCTTCCAGGCCATTGAAAAAGGCATTGCGCGTAACGGTATTGATTTTCTTATTCTGACCCGCTTAATCCCGTTGTTTCCTTACAATATTCAAAATTACGCTTACGGATTAACCACCATCGCCTTCTGGCCTTATACCCTTATTTCGGCACTCACGACCCTGCCCGGTATTGTTATTTATACCGTGATGGCAAGCGATCTCGCCAATGAAGGCATTACGCTGCGCTGGTAATGCTGCCAACTTACTGATTTAGTGTATGATGGTGATTTTAAGGTGCTTGCGTGGCTTCCATTTCCATCAGATGTCCTTCCTGCTCCGCTACTGAAGGCGTGGTGCGTAACGGCAAAAGCACTGCCGGACATCAGCGCTATCTCTGCTCTCATTGCCGTAAAACATGGCAACTACAGTTCACTTACACCGCCTCTCAGCCCGGTACGCACCAGAAA